>JAYZVT010000230.1:0-5851 GCA_036155355.1 Pseudomonadota bacterium | reverse complement strand
GACCGCACCCGCCAGCCCGACCATGCTCATGTGGAATACATGCGCGGCATCAAGAACCCGATCGGCCTCAAATGCGGTCCGTCGCTGAAGCCCGATGATCTGCTCAAGCTGATCGACTTGCTGAGCCCGGAGGACGAGCCGGGCCGGCTGACGCTGATCGCCCGCTTCGGCGCGGAGAATGTCGGCAAGCATCTGCCGGGCCTGATGCGCGCGGTGAAGAAGGCCGGCAGGACAGTCGTGTGGTCCTGCGACCCCATGCACGGCAACACCATCAAGGCGGCCACCGGCTACAAGACCAGGCCCTTCGACCTGATCCTGAAGGAGGTTGAGGCCTTCTTCGACGTGGCACAGGCCGAAGGCTGCTATCCCGGCGGCGTGCATCTGGAGATGACCGGCCAGAACGTCACCGAGTGCATCGGCGGCGCCCGCACGGTATCGGAGGCCGACCTGCGCGACCGCTATCACACCCATTGCGACCCCCGCCTCAACGCCGATCAGGCGCTGGAGCTGGCCTTCCTCATTGCCGAAAGGCTGAAGCGCGACCGGGTCACGGCGGGGACACCCCAGCGCACCGCCGCGAGCGCCTGATCCGGCACGGGCCGGCCGCCGCACTAGCTTGTGGCCGGACAGCCGCCCGCCTATGGTGTTGTCATGTCAGCACAAATCGGCGACAGCATGCGCATCGCGCTGGCCCAGCTCAACCCGCTGGTGGGCGATATTCAGGGCAATGTGCGCAAGGCCCTGAAAGCTCACGGCGAAGCCGAGGCGGGCAAGGCCGATCTGCTGGTGCTCACCGAGCTGTTCGTCACCGGCTATCCGCCCGAGGACCTCATCCTCAAGCCCGCCTTCGTCGCGGCGGCCATGGCGGGCGTGGAGTCGCTAGCCGCCGCCACGGCCAGCAGCCGAACGGCAATACTCGTGGGCACCCCCTGGAAGGAAGACGGCAAGGTCTATAATGCCGTGGCGCTGCTCGACGGCGGCAAGGTTGTTGGCGTCCGTTACAAGGCCGATCTTCCCAATTACGGCGTCTTCGACGAAAAGCGCGTCTTCGCCGCCGGCCCAATGCCGGGACCGGTGAACTTCCGCGGTGTCCGCCTGGGCGTTCCCATCTGCGAGGACATCTGGGCAGAGGAGGTCTGCGAGTGCCTCTCCGAGACCGGTGCTGAACTGCTGATCGTTCCCAATGGTTCGCCCTACACGACGACCAAGGTCGATCAGCGCATGAACATTGCGGCGAAGCGCATCGCCGAAACCGGGCTGCCGATGCTTTACGTCAATCAGGTCGGCGGTCAGGACGAACTGGTCTTCGACGGTGCGTCCTGGGTGCTCAACGCGGATTCCTCGATGGCTGTGCAGTTGCCCGCCTGGGAGGAATGCGTGCGCGTCAGCGAATGGGTAAGGGAAGGCGGCGGGTGGAAATGCGTGCCCGGCGCAAAGGCGCTCGTGGAAGAGGGTGATGCGGCCGATTATCTCGCCTGCGTTAATGGCCTGCGCGACTATGTCCGCAAGAACGGTTTTCCCGGCGTCGTGCTTGGCATGTCGGGCGGCATCGATTCCGCCCTCTGTGCGGCGATGTCCGTCGATGCGCTTGGTGCGGATAAGGTCCATTGCGTGATGCTGCCTTATCGCTACACCAGCAACGAAAGCCTCAATGATGCCGGCAAATGCGCCGAGGCGCTGGGCGCGCGCTACGACATCCTGCCCATAGCTGCTCCAGTGGATGGCTTCGGGTCGGGCCTTGAGCCCTTGTTCGACGGGCTGCCGCCCGATACCACCGAGGAAAATATCCAGTCACGCGCCCGCGGCACCATGCTCATGGCCATCTCCAACAAGTTCGGCTCCATGGTGGTCACGACAGGCAACAAGTCGGAGGTCTCCGTTGGCTACGCCACGCTCTATGGCGACATGAATGGCGGCTTCAATCCGATCAAGGACCTCTACAAGACCCGCGTCTACGCGCTGGCGCGCTTTCGCAACGCCCACCTGCCCAAGGGCTGCCTCGGGCCGAAGGGCATCGTTATCCCGCCGAACATCCTGGTGAAGGCACCCACGGCGGAATTGCGCGAGAACCAGAAGGATCAGGACTCCCTGCCGCCATACGATGTGCTCGACGACATCCTCGCCTGCCTCGTGGAAGAGGAGATGCCGCTGGCTGGCATCGTCGAGCGGGGCCACGATCCAGCAACCGTCAGCAGGGTCGAGCGCCTGCTCTATCTCGCCGAGTACAAGCGTCGTCAGGCCGCTCCGGGAGTGAAGATCTCGTCGCGCAATTTTGGCCGCGACCGGCGCTACCCCATCGTCAACAAGTTCCGGGAGTCGCCGCAGGCGGGCGGAGGACCGGCGTCCTGACCGGATCGCCCGGCGTATTGGAGGGGAGAGGGAATGCCGCAGCCGAAATCGCCGCGCCTGCTGATCGGGCTGATGTGCCTGGCGCAGTTGCTGACGATGCTGTCGATCTCCGTTTACGCCGCCCAGCTTCCACGCCTGCGCGACCTGTGGTCGCTGACCAACACCGAAGCCGGCTGGATCGGTGCGTCCTACTTTGTCGGCTACACCATTGCCGTTCCCGTCCTCACCAGCCTGACCGACCGCGTTGATCCCCGGAGGATTTATCTGTTCGGCTGCATGCTGCTGACATCTGGCTGCGCCGGCTTCGGTGCGCTCTCAGGTGGCTTCGCCAGCGCAGCGCTTTTTCATGCCCTCGCCGGGGCGGGTCTCGCGGGTACTTACATGCCCGGCCTGAAAGGTCTGCTCGATCATCTGGACGAGAATCTGCATTCCCGCGCCAGTTCCTTTTACACCGCCAGTTTTGGCCTTGGCGCGGCGCTGTCCTACCCTTTCAGCGCCTATGTGGGCGAGGGGATCGGCTGGCCGTGGTCCTTCTACGGCACAGCCCTCGCGGGCGTCCTCGCCGCTGTACTCGTCGTCATGGTACTGCCGCGCGCCAATCCGGCCAGCCTCAACCTTGCCGACACGCGCCTGCTCGACTTCCGCCCCGTCTTCCGCAACCGCGCGGCGCTAGCCTACACCATCGGCTACACGGTGCATTGCTGGGAGCTGTTCGGCATGCGCACCTGGGTTGTCGCATATCTGCTCTACGCCCAGGGCCTGCATGAAGGAGTGCCGGTATGGGCGGCCCCGGCCCTGGTGGCGGCGCTGCTGACCGTTATCGGCGTTCCGGTGAGCATTTTCGGCAACGAGCTGGCCATGCAGATTGGCCGCCGCCGTTTCATTATGGGCGTGATGGTGTTCTCGGCGCTGGTCTGCTTCAGCATCGGCCCGGCCGCCGGATTCTCCTATTGGCTGGCCGCGCTCCTGTGCGTGCTGCATGGCGCCACCGTGATCTTCGATTCCGCCTCGCTGACGGCGGGCGCCCTCGGCAATGCCGAGCCGGGCTACAGGGGCGCAACCATGGCCGTGCACTCCACCCTGGGTTTCGCGGGAGCGACGCTCGGGCCGTTGTTCTTCGGGCTGATGCTGGATGCCGGCGGCGGCCAGACGCCATTCGGCTGGTGGGCGGGCTATGCCCATATGGGCGTCGTGTTGCTCGTGGGGGCGCTGGTGCTATGGTTGCTGCGTGCCCCGCCCATCACCGGAGACCGGCGCTAGGAGAGACTACTGAGGCCGTTTCAGCGGCTGTGGCGCCTTGTCCTGGGCCACGCGCGGCGCGGGCGTCACGCCCTTGATCTTGCCCTCGGCTTCGGCCTTCTGGTTATAGGTCTCGATCTCAGCCGGGTTGTATTCCGTCACCTTGCACGAGCAGCCCTTCACATACTCCTTGCGGAAACGGAAGGCATTGGGCGTGCTGGCATAGGCGGTCACGCCGTTGGCGGAGACCATCTGCTCGGCTTCCTCGCCCGGATTGCGGTGAACGAACAGCTCGGCCGGCGCCGCGCATTGCGCCTGGCAGGCGGCGATGTCGTTGTTGAACTGGGTGGGTAGCGTCGAATAGCTGATCGGGAAGTAGAAACCGTCGCAGGTACGCACGCACAGGGTCCGGTAGGTGGCGAAAGACTCGATCCGTGACGTCTCCAGGTTGCGGCGCGGATAGTCGTCCTGGCCGCCGAAGAAGTTCGAGAAGAAGCCGCCGCCGCTGTCCCTGCGCCGGGCGTCCTGCTGGTACTGCCGCCCGCAGCCGGCCCGCGCCAGTGCGTCGATCAGTTCGTCCTGCCGCCGCCGCGCCGTGCCGGGATTGCTCAACGCCTGGCGCTGCTGCTGCGGCCGGGCGAGCTGCCGTCTGGCTTCCTCGACCGTGTCGTTCATCCGAAGGCACTTGGGCGAGCGCACCAGCGCCTTGCCGAAAATGAACACGCTTTCATAGCAGCTGCCGCGTTCCATGGCCGCCTGGGTGCCCTGGAAAATGCGGTCCTGCTTGCGGATTTCCTCGTCGATCTGGGACAGCTGGTCGGCCCGGTCACTGCCGGTCCGTGTCGTCCACTCGTTGGCCAGCTCCTGCTCCCGCTGCAGGCAGCGAATCTCCTGCGGGCTCAACTCGCGCTGCGGGCTCGCCTGAGGGGATGGCTGTGGATAGGCCTGCGGGCCTGGATAGCTCGGCTGGGGTGCCGGGTAGCTCTGCGGGGGCTGCGGATAGACCGGCTGCGAAGGAATGGGCGGGCCGCTCTGGGCGAGCGCCCCCATCGCGCCGCCCGCGAGCAGCGCGGCCAGCAGCGCCAGGCGCAACAGGGGCCGCCGGCGTCCCTGTGCGGGCGCGGCCGGGCCGGACATGGGGGTCATTGCCACTTTGAAGTCATCCCTGGGGCAATTATGTGAGCCTCGACCATTCAGCGTCAATGCGGCGCGAATAAGTCCCGCCATTCATCATAAAACCGGCTCGCTGGCAAACGGCTTGACCTGCAGGGGCATCTTCACCCATTCTCCGCGCCATGACGGCGACGGCGCAGATACCGGCAATTAACCGCGGTTGCATTATTGGCGGCTAGCATCATCGCTGGCGCGGCCGTTCATCCCATTCGACAATTTCCGAGCGAACGCCCCGCCAGCCGGCAGGAGTGGGACTATTGGGCCTCGTTCTGTATAACACGCTGACGCGGAAAAAAGAGGCATTCACGCCCCTCGATCCGGACAACGTGCGCATGTATGTGTGCGGGGTCACCGTCTATGACTATGCCCATATCGGCAACGCCCGGCCGGCCATCATCTTCGACGTGCTGTTCCGCCTGCTGCGCCATCTCTACGGCAGGGAACACGTCACCTACGCCCGCAACATCACCGACGTGGACGACAAGATCAACGCCCGCGCCACCGAGGAGAAGGTATCCATCGGCGAGCTGACCGGGCGCACGATCAGGCAGCTTCACGCCGACATCGAGGCGCTGGGCTGCCTGCCGCCCACAGTCGAGCCGCTGGCCACCGCCCATATCCCGCAGATGAAAGCCCTCATCGAGGCCCTGGTTGAAAAAGGCCACGCCTATGTAGCCGAGGAGCACGTGCTCTTCCATGTGCCCTCCATGCCCGGTTACGGCAAGCTCTCGGGCCGTTCCGTGGACGACATGATTGCCGGCGCCCGCGTCGAGGTCGCCCCCTACAAGAAGGACGCCATGGACTTCGTGCTGTGGAAGCCTTCCAAGACGGGCGAACCCTCATGGCCCTCGCCTTGCGGCATCAAGACGCTCGGCCGGCCGGGCTGGCATATCGAATGCTCGGCGATGGCCGACGCGCATCTGGGCAAGACCTTCGATATCCACGGTGGCGGCATCGACCTCGTCTTCCCCCACCATGAAAACGAGATCGCCCAGTCGGTCTGCGGACACGGCACGCCGCTCATGGCTCGCTACTGGATGCACAACGGCTTCCTGCAGGTGGAAGGCGAGAAGATGTCGAAGTCGCTCGG
>JAYZVT010000229.1:0-3004 GCA_036155355.1 Pseudomonadota bacterium | reverse complement strand
TGTTCTAGTTGTGTTCCGCAACCGGTTAAGGCGGCGTAAAGATTGTGGCCTCGAGCGGAGAAAAATCTCAGAAATCCAGCCGAAGCAGGGGAACTGTGTCGCCTTTTCGCGCAGCAGGGGCGTTGGGAGGGCGTATCACGAGACAGTCTGAGCGGGCTAGGACGGCCACCAGGGAACTGTCCTGAGTCGGCGACGGGTTGACCCTGAGCGGCTTTCCGGCGGTGAGCGTCGCCCGCATGTAGTGCTGGCGGGGGCCATTCGCTTCCACATCGCAGTCGAGCACCGCCTGCTCCAGCGTGTCGCGCATCGGCCGCAGACCGAGCAGAGCCCTCAGCATGGGCACGAGGAAGACGCGGGAGCACACCACCGCCGAGACCGGGTTGCCGGGCACGCCGAGAACCCGCTGGTCGCCTCGGCGCCCATACATAAGCGGCTTGCCCGGCCGCATGGCGATGCGCCAGAAATCGAAGGCAACGCCAGCGTCTCTCAATGCCTGCTGAACAATGTCGTGATCGCCCACGGAAGCGCCACCGATGGTCACGAGAATGTCCGCTTCCTTCGCGCTGGCCAGGTGTTCTGCAAGGCTCTCCTTGGTGTCCCGGGCAATTCCAATGCGCCGCGCCGCGCCACCCGCGGCATTGACCAGTGCTTCCAGCCCGTGGGGAATCGAGGAGACAATCTGGCCCGCACCTAGTGTGCCGCCCGGTGAAACCAGTTCGTCTCCGGTCGCCAGTATGGCTACGCGTGGACGTCGCCGGACGGGAAGCGCCGCCTCGTTCATGGTGGCAGCGAGAAGCAGATCCCGCGCCGAGAGCCGCTGGCCTGCGCGAAGCAGCACGTCGCCTTCGTTGAAATCATAGCCCTTGCGCCGGACATGCTCCCCCGGCTTCACCGGCTCGATCACTTGGATCGATCCGTCAGGCGCGCGCCGCGCATTCTCCTGTATGAGGATTGCGTTGGCGCCATCGGGAACCGCGCCACCGGTGAAGATGCGAACCGCTTCGCCGGATCGGACCAGCCTGTCGCACGGATGGCCCGCCGCCGACTCGCCAGTGAGCGTCAACACTGAACCGGGATCGGCCGCGTCCGCTGCCCGCACGGCATAGCCATCCATCGCGGAGGAGGGGAAGGGCGGCTGCGACATGCCGGCAGCAAGATCCTCGGCCAGCACCCGTCCATGCGCCACATCAAGGGAAATAGTTTCAACGCCAAGCGGCGTCAGCCCGTCCAGCACGCGGGTCAGCGCCTGCTCGACCGACAACGGGCCCTTGGCCATTTCGGTCATGTTTCAGGCCTTGTAATGTCCGGAAGCGCCGCCAGATTTCTCAACAAGTCGTATGCCAGAGAAACTCACGGCTCGGTCCACTGCCTTGACCATATCGTAGATGGTCAGGCAGGCGACACTCACCGCCGTCATGGCCTCCATCTCTACTCCGGTCTGGCCTGACACCTTGACTGTCGCCCGAACGTGGATTCCGGCAGGGCTCTTCTTGGTTGTGAAATCCACCTTCACCTTTGACAGCGCCAGCGGGTGGCAAAGGGGTATCAGCTCATGGGTCCGTTTCGCGGCCATGATGCCGGCGATGCGGGCCGTTGCCAGCACATCACCCTTTTTCGCCGAACCCTTCTGGATGAGCTTCAGCGTAGTGGCCTTCATGGAGACGAAGCCCTCCGCCGTGGCGCTGCGCGCAGTCATGCGCTTGGAGGACACATCTACCATATGCGCTTCGCCCTTGGCGTTCAGATGGCTGAGGCGCTTCCCGGTCATCGCGCCGCCTCCCTCTGCACCGTCCGGCCTTCCCCGAGCAGGGAGCGCGTCGCCTGAGCCACGTCCGCCTGACGCATGAGGCTTTCCCCGACAAGAAATGTTCGGACTCCCGACCGCGCCAGACGCTTCATGTCGCCATGAGTGAAGATTCCGCTCTCGGCTACGACGATGTGGTCTCGCGGCACCAGCGGCGCCAACCGCTCCGTGGTCTCGAGCGTTGTTTGGAATGTTTTCAGGTTGCGGTTGTTGATGCCGATAAGGCGAGCGTCCAGCCTGAGCGCGCGCTTCATCTCTGCTTCGTCATGTACCTCGACAAGCGCATCCATTCCCCAGCGCCGCGCCTCTGCGATCAGCATGCTGGCTGTCGCATCATCAACGCTCGCCATGATGACGAGAATGCAATCCGCGCCCGCGGCGCGTGCCTCTGCGACCTGGTAGCTGTCGAGCATGAAATCCTTGCGCAGAACCGGCAGCGACGACGCCTCGCGCGCCGCGCCAAGATAGGAGAGGTCGCCCTGGAAGGAGGGTCCATCCGTGAGCACCGATAGGCAGGTGGCGCCGCCTTCTGCATAAGCCTGGGCCAGCTCAGCGGGAACGAAGTCGGCCCTAATAAGTCCTTTGGACGGACTGGCCTTCTTGATCTCGGCGATCAGCGCAAACCCGCCCGACGCAAGACGGCGCTCGATCGCCGAAGCGAAGCCTGCCGGCGCGGGAGCGGCCTTGGCGTCCGCCTCCACCTGGGCGAGGGGCTGAGTCCGTTTCGCGGCGGCGATCTCGTCACGCTTGTAGCTGTTGATCTTCTGCAGGATGTCAGCCATGTGTCAGCCTTGGGTGGCCGCGACCAGCTTGTCCAGCGCCGTTTTCGCCTTGCCGCTGTCGATGGACGCCTCGGCGAGCTTCGCGCCCTCCGCCAGGGTCTCCGCCTTCCCGGCAACCACAAGCGCCGCGGCGGCATTGATAACCGCGATGTCACGGAAGGCGTTCTTTTCGCCGCCAAGCACCCTTTGTATGGCTGCCGCATTGTCCTCGGCGCTTCCCCCGACAAGGTCCGAGGCCTTGGCGACTTTCAGGCCGGCATCCTTGGGTCCGATATCGAATGTCGACACCTTGCCCTTGTGGAATTCGGCAACATGGGTGGGACCCGTCGTAGTGATTTCGTCCAGCCCGTCGCTGCCATGAACCACCCAGACGCGCTCGGCGCCGAGGCCGCCCGCGACTTCAGCCAGCGGCACCATC
>JAYZVT010000228.1:0-20258 GCA_036155355.1 Pseudomonadota bacterium | reverse complement strand
ACACCAGCTCGCCGGTGTCCGAGCCGCGCATGCCGAGCTTGTCCAGCTTCTGGGCGGTGGAGAAGCCCTTGTAACCCTTCTCGACGATGAAGGCGGTGATCCCCTTCGGCCCGGCATCGGGACGGGTGCGGGCATAGACAACCAGCGTCTCTGCTTCGGGACCGTTGGTGATCCACATCTTGCTGCCATTCAGGATGAAGCGGTCGCCCTTCTTCTCAGCCTTGAGCTTCATGGACACCACGTCGGAGCCGGAACCGGGCTCGGACATGGCAAGCGCTCCCACATGCTCACCGGAAATAAGCTTCGGCAGATAGCGGTCCTTCTGTGCCCGGCTGCCGCAGCGCCGGATCTGGTTGACGGCGAGATTGGAGTGGGCGCCATAGGACAGACCGACCGACGCTGAGGCGCGGCTGATCTCTTCCATGGCGACACAGTGCTCCAGATAGCCGAGGCCCGATCCGCCATCGGCTTCCTCGACGGTTATGCCATGCAGGCCAAGTTTACCCATTCGAGGCCACAGGTCGCGCGGAAAGGCGTTGGTGCGGTCGATCTCCTCGGCCCGCGGGGCGATCTGGTCGGCGGCAAAGGTCCGCACCGTGTCGCGCAGCATCTCCGCGGTCTCGCCAAGACCAAAATCCAGGGCGGGATATTCATTGGGAATCACTGGATGCACCTCCCGGAACCGAGAATACGCCCTACCCGACTGAGCGGCAAAGGGCGCATCCGGTCACACGAGCCAGAGCGCAGCGAGCCCCAGAAAGGCAAAAAAGCCGACCACGTCCGTGACAGTGGTGACGAACACGCCGGAAGCAATGGCCGGGTCGATACCAGCCTCGTCGAGGGCGATCGGAATCAGAATGCCGAACAGACCCGCCACAAGCAGGTTGACCACCATGGCGGCACCGATGACGAGACCGAGAAGATCGCTGCCGAACCAGAAATAGGCCACCGCCGCCATGATGACGGCGAAGAGGAGGCCGTTCAGCAGGCCGACGATCATCTCTCTGGTGATGACACGCATGGCATTGATGCGCCCAAGATCGCGAGTGGCGAGCGCGCGCACCGCCACGGTCATGGTCTGGGTGCCCGCGTTTCCGCCCATGGAGGCCACGATGGGCATGAGCACCGCAAGTGCCACCATCTGCTCGATGGTGGCATCGAAAAGGCTGATGACCCAGGACGCGAGAACTGCGGTGCCAAGGTTTATCAGCAGCCAGGTGAAGCGGCCGCGCGTTGTAGTCCAGACCGTGTCGGAGATGGCCTCGTCGCCCACGCCGCCGAGGCGGTGGATATCCTCCTGCGCCTCTTCCTGGATCACCTCGACCACATCGTCCACGGTGATAACGCCGACCATGCGGCGGTTCTCGTCGATGACGGGCGCGGAAATCAGGTCGTACAGCTCGAAATTGCGCGCGATCTCCTCCTGATCCTCGGTCACGGCGATCGGATGGATCTCGGTATTGACGATGTCCTCGATCAGCACTGGCCGCTTGGACCGCAGGAGCCTGTCGAGCGGCACGTTGCCGACCACGTGAAAGGTGGGATCGGTGACGAAGATCTCGGAGAACTTGTCGGGAAGGTTGGCGTCCTCGCGCATGTAGTCGATGGTCTGGCCGACGGACCAGAATGGCGGGACGGCGATGAACTCTGTCTGCATCAGACGGCCGGCGGAGTCTTCGGGAAAGTCGAGACTGCGTTGCAGCGCCTCGCGTTCCTCGTCGGGGAGCGTGTCCAGAACTTCTTTCTGGTCGTCCGCCTCCATGCTCTCGAGCAGATAGACCGCGTCGTCAGAGTCGAGGTCCTGGACGACCTTCGCCACCTGCTCGTTGGGCATCTCCTCGAGGACTTCGTCGCGGACCTGCTCGTTCAGCTCGCTGAGCACGGCAGCGGGAAATTCCTTGCCGAGCATGGCAATGAAGCTGGCCCGCTGGTCGGGCTTGAGAAACTCGATTAGGTCAGCGAGGTCGGCCTCCCACTGGTCGCCGGCGAGCTGGCGCAGGCGGGTGCGATCGCCCTTTTCGATGGCGGTCTCGACCTCACGGACGAATTCCGGGCGGAGATTGCCCTCCTCGTCGCGCACGCCGACTTCTTCCATGACCTCAGTCATATGCAGCCCTGTTTCCGGCGACGCCGCCCATGCGGCGCCGGGGCAAATAAAGCCGTGTCGGGACTAAATCGCCAGCCCCTTCATAGCAGGACGGCGTGACGGGACGCGATCAGTCCCAAGGGGTATGGACAAGTTGAGGAGGAAAAATGGTGCGGTCGAGAGGAATCGAACCTCCACGGGCTAAGCCCACAGCGCCCTCAACGCTGCGCGTCTACCAGTTCCGCCACGACCGCGGAAAAAACGACGCTGCCGGGAACGGCAGCGCGCCCCCATGTAGCAAACACTCACTGGCGGAGCAAGCTCGCGCCGGGGCTCACATCAGGGCTAATTCAGCCTGCCGAAGTCCCGGCCCCGGCGGACAGCCGGTCACTCGGCCAGATCGTCCCGGCTGGTGAGGCTGGTAATGGAAATACCGATGTTGTCGCCCTTGGCGACGACCTGGCCTCGGGCGATGACGATGTTGTTGGCCAGCACCTGGACTTCGTCATTCTCGCTGGTGTCCAGTTCGATGACGGCGCCCCGTCCCATTTTCAGCAACTGATGAACAGGCATGACCGAGTTGCCGAGGACCACCGTCAGTTCAATGGATACGGAATTGATTGAATTCATCAGAAGTCCCAAACTTGCCCCCTGCCGACTCCGGCGTCACGGAGCGGCTCGGGCCGCTCCCCTTTTGCCGCTACATTTTCATGATTGGGGTTACCGGATGGTAAAGGAGCAGAAAAAATCGCGGGAATCCGCCACAGGGCCGGACTGGCGGGTCAGCGACGAACCTGTGGCCTATGGCGACGCGGTAGCCTGGATGGAGGCGCGCGCCGGCGCCATCGCGGCTGGAAACGCGCCAGAATGCGTGTGGCTGCTGGAGCATCCTCCCCTCTACACCGCCGGCACGAGCGCCCGGGACGCCGATCTCATCGATTCGGGCCGGTTCCCCGTATTCGCCGCCGGCCGGGGGGGCCAGTACACCTATCACGGGCCCGGCCAGCGGGTAGCCTATGTGATGCTCGACCTGAGGCGCCGCAAGCCAGACGTACGGGCCTATGTGAACGCGCTGCAGGACTGGCTGATCCTGACGCTGGACAGGTTCAACATCGAGGGCGACTGCCGCAAGGGCCGGATCGGCATATGGGTACGACGCCCTGAACTCGGTCCGGGGCGGGAGGACAAGATTGCAGCCATCGGGGTGCGGGTACGCCGCTGGGTGACGCTGCACGGGGTCAGCCTCAACGTGGACCCGGACCTGGAGCATTTCTCCGGTATCGTCCCCTGCGGGATCACCGACCAGGGCGTCACCAGCCTGGCCGCGCTGGGGCGAATCGTCAGCATGGCCGAAGTGGACATGGCGCTGAGGCAAGCCTTCGATGCGGCTTTCGGCCCCTACAGCCAGATAGCCCTGCGGGAGCCGGTCACGCCGTCGGCCTGACTTCGAATTCGCCGGATACAGGCGCAGACACTTCTACCACCTCGACATTGGACACCCGGGCAGAGGCCGGCCCCCTCCCGCAGCGGCGGAGCATTTCCGCGACGGCGGCAGTTTCTCCCGAGAAGATCGCTTCGACGTTGCCATCACGGCGATTGCGGACCCAGCCTGAAAGGCCAAGCGATCGCGCAGTCTCCGCGGTCCAGCCGCGGAACCAGACGCCCTGTACGCGTCCTGTCACGAGCACGCGTACGCTGTGTACCGCAGGATCGTCCGGCATTGGCGCACCGCCCGCGCTGGTTTATTCGAACTCCATGATGACCGCATCGACCGCCAGGCTGTCGCCCACCTTGGGCAGGATTCGTGAGACCTTGGCGTCGCGCTCGGCGCGCAGGATGTTTTCCATCTTCATGGCCTCGACCACGCACAGTGTCTCGCCCGCCTTGACGTCCTGTCCTTCCTCGACCGCAAGCGAAACCAGCAGGCCCGGCATGGGACAAAGCAGCATCTTGGACGTGTCTGGAGGAGTCTTGGCCGGCATCAGCGCCGCCAGTTCCGCCTCGCGCGCCGTGTAGACATAAGCCTTTGCGCTGACCCCGCGCCAGGACAGCTCCATACCGTTGGGTATGGGCTTCACCTGCACCGCGACATCCATGCCACCCACTGTACCGCGCCACACAGGATCGCCGAACCACCAGTCGGAGTTGACCCTGAATGTTTCCGGCGTCTCATCGTCCACATCGACCAGCGTCACTTCCAGCGCACCAACCATGCCGCCGGTGACGCGGGCGCGCAGGGCTTCGCCGCCCAGCACCACCGTGCGCGCCTGCGAGAAGCGGAATTCGGGTCCCGGCATCTGCACGCTGATAAGGCGGCGGCGCTGATTGCCCAGATGGTCGATGCTGGCGGCGACGATGGAGAGCAATTCCCTTTCGTCCGGTTCCGGCTCCCGATGGGCAAAGCCATCGGGGAATTCGTCGGCGATGAAACCGGTGGACAGATCGCCCTTGCGCCAGCGCGGATGCTGCATCAAGGCGGAGAGGAAGGGAATGTTGTGGCGGATGCCGTCGATATGGAACTCGTCCAGCGCCGTCGCCATGTGGTCGATGGCCGCCACGCGGTCCTTGGCATGGGTGCAGAGCTTGGCGATCATCGGATCGTAATAGATGGAAATTTCCCCACCTTCATAAACGCCGGTGTCGTTGCGCACGGTCAGGCCATTTGCCGACTCTTCCCGTGGTGGCCTGTAGCGGACGAGCCGGCCGGTTGACGGCAGGAAGTTGCGGAACGGGTCCTCGGCGTAGATGCGCGACTCGATCGCCCAGCCTTTCAGCTTCACGTCGGCTTGCCTTATCTTCAGCTTCTCGCCGGCTGCGACGCGGATCATCTGCTCCACGAGATCGACGCCCGTCACCAGCTCGGTGACGGGATGCTCCACCTGGAGGCGTGTGTTCATCTCGAGGAAATAGAAGTTGCGCTTCTTGTCCACGATGAATTCGACGGTGCCGGCGCTTTCGTAGTCCACCGCCCTGGCCAAAGCCACCGCCTGCTCGCCCATGGCCTTGCGTGTCTTGGCGTCGAGAAATGGGCTTGGGGCTTCCTCGATCACCTTCTGGTTGCGGCGCTGGATGGAACACTCGCGCTCGCCCAGATAGGCGATATTGCCATGCTTGTCGGCGAGCACCTGGATCTCGATATGCCGGGGCTGCTCGATGAATTTCTCGATGAAAATGCGGTCGTCGCCGAAGCTCGAACGGGCCTCGGACTGCGACGACGCAAATCCTTCCGCCACCTCCTTGGCCGACCGGGCAATGCGCATTCCCTTGCCACCGCCGCCGGCCGAGGCCTTTATCATCACCGGAAAGCCGATATCCGCGGCGATGCGGCCGGCCTCCTTGGCATCCTTGATGATGCCCATGTGGCCGGGGACCGTGTTCACCTTTGCCGCGGCGGCGAACTTCTTGGATTCGATCTTGTCGCCCATCGCCTCGATGGCCTTCACATTGGGGCCGATGAAGGCGATCTTTGCCTTGGCCAGCGCCTTGGCGAAGGCCGGGTTCTCCGACAGGAAGCCGTAACCGGGATGCACTGCCTCCGCGCCGGTATCCTTGCAGGCGGCGACAATCTTCTCGATGTTCAGGTAAGACTGGCCGGGCGCGGGCGGGCCTATATGGACCGCCTCGTCAGCCATCTCCACATGCAGGGCGTCGCGGTCGGCGTCGGAATAGACGGCCACGGTGGAAATGCCCATCTTGCGGGCGGTCTTGATGACCCGGCAGGCGATTTCCCCGCGATTGGCAATCAGTATCTTCTTGAACATGCGCCCCCGCCCGGTCGACGCGTCCCGAACGCGCCCTTCTGGCTCCTGTTTTTAGACGCTGGACGAAAGCCGGTAAACTCGGGAAAAAGACCACGTGCCGGGAGCCCGATGGCGGCCTCCACGGCTCTTGCGGAGACCCCTGAAATGCCGCGAAAAGCCGGAAATCCCGACGCTGCGAAGTCCCTGCTCAACCACGTCAACGGCTGGCTGATGAAGCAAGCGCTGCTGGACACCGACATCGAGTCCATCGTTATTGGCTGCTGCGAGCGTCTCTTCGCCACCGGCATGCCGCTGGTGCGCGGCTTCTTCGCCTTCCCCGTCCTGCATCCGCTGCACAGCGCTATCGGTATCACCTGGTTGCGAGGCAAGGGCGCGACGCTGGACGGCTACCCGCATGTACCAGGCGGCGTATCCGACCAATTCATGCGCAGCCCCCATTACTACATGCTGCAGCGAAAGCTCGACATGCTGCGGGTGCGGCTCAGCGACCGCAGGAAGCAGCTCGACTTTCCGATCCTGGAGGACCTGAGCGCGGAAGGCGTTACCGACTACGTGGCTTTCGTCTCCGGCATGCAACAGACGAAGAGCTATGAAGGCATGTTTGGTTCATGGTCCACCGACCGGACCCGCGGATTCACCGAAGACCAGATCGAGGCGCTGCTGCGCGTGCAGGACCGGCTGGCGGTGGCCTGCAAGCTGGCGATCCGTAGCCAGCTCATGCGCAACATCGCCGACACCTATCTGGGAACCAGCGCCAGCGCCCATGTGCTTGAGGGCCAGATCAAGCGCGGCGACGGGCAGGCCATCGAGGCGGCGATCTGGTATTGCGACCTGCGCGGCTCGACGGTGATGGCCGACACGCTGCCGCCGCAAGACTACATCGACAACCTCAACAGCTTCTTCGATGCGACCGGCGGCGCGATCACCGCGGCAGGCGGTGAAATCCTCAGCTTCGTCGGCGACGGACTGCTCGCCATTTTCCCGACGGCGGGAGACGGACGGCGTGGTCTCATAGCGGCAGTACGGCGGGCGCGCCGGGCCGTGCACGAGGCGGTCACCCGCATGGATCAGCTGAATGTCTCAAGGGAAGACAACAGGCTGGAGCCACTGCGATACGGCATCGCGCTGCACGCCGGCAAGGTGCTGTACGGCAATGTGGGCGTGCGTGAACGGCTGACATTTTCCGCATTCGGCGCAGCCGTGAACGAAGTGGCGCGGCTGGAAGAACTCACCAAGGAGCTGGACGAGCAGATTCTCGTCAGCGACCGCTTCGCGGAGCTGTCAGGCGGGGGGTGCAGGCTGCTCGGCACCCACACTTTGAGGGGCGTGGGGAGGCAAATGGGCGTGCATGCACTGGAGGCGCCGCGCGGACGCGGCGCAAATGGCCGCGGCAAGCGGCGGCGTGCCGCAAAAGTGCAACAGCCGGGGAACGTCAGCAGCGGGCGGCGGGCGACCTAGCGCAGAGACAGGATATAGGCGGCGACGTCGGCTGCCTGTTGGTCGTTGATGATACCCTGCTTCAGCGGGTGGGTTGGATCGGACAGCGCCAGCATGATCGTCTCGGACGATACCTGTTCGGCATTGGCCAGATCGCCCATGGTCGGTACGACCACCGGAGAGGCCGGCGGCACCGATCCCTTGGGCTTGTGGCAGGCATTGCAATGCTGGGTGGCGACCTTGACGCCACGGGCGGCGTCGCCCGCCTCCGCCGCGACCGCCGGGGACGGCGCCGCGCTCAGGACCGACAGACACAGGGCCGACAGACAAAGCGAACTGGCGAATATCAGACGGATCTTGGTCATGGGATCATCCGTGAGCTGAAAGACTACTGGGCTGGTTTCTGGGCAAGCACATAGGCGGCAATGTCGTCCATCTCCGCCTGGGTCAACTGGATCTGCGGCATCGGGTGCCTGGGATTGATCAACATCGCCTTGATGCCGGCGGCGTCCTGGCGCATGGCGATCTCGGGGAATGTGGGCACGTCCACCTTCACCGGCGCGCCCGGCGTGGGCACCTTGGGTATGTGGCAGACGAGGCAGGACTTGTTGGCGAGGACTTCGCCGCGCGCGGCGCTCGGCTGCCCCGGCAGATCCTGCGCCAGAGCGGGCGCGACGGCGGCGATGAGGCCGATTGCGGCGAGCGGCGCGGACATGAAGCGGAACGGAATCGGGCGAGTCATGGGCACTGCCTCCAGAAAGCGACTTACAATCATCTCATGCCGCCAATCAACGGCCTTTGCGCGGGATCAGAAGCTGTAGCCGAAGAGGCGGATTTCCCGCCGGTACCAGTCGGCCACGCGCTCGCGCGCAGCGTCGTCGTAAAGCTCCCGATAGTCCGCATTGCCCTGCCGTGGCGACGCATTGGTGACGGGAAGCGATACTTTATCATCTAAACCAATTACTTGCATTGCCTTGTTAAAGTCTTCTGCCAGGTTTTCATAGCGGCCGACAAAGTCCAGGCAGACGTCCTCGCCGATGGCATAGAGGTCGAAGTTGTCCACATAAGCGCGTTTCCTGTCCTGCAGAAACGCGGTGAATTCGGGACGGTTCCGCTTGCTCTTGGTCTTGAAGAAGAACCACGACACCTGCCGCTCCCACGGGTTCCGCTCGAAACTGAACTTGTAGTAGCTGGACCAGACTTCTTCCCCCACATAGTTGCGCACGCGCCAGGCGGGCATGTGCTCGTAATAGCCGACGCTCTCGTGATAGGCGCGCTCGGGACGGCCGAGCAGGCGGCGCAGCAGGGGCCGTTTCGGCACCATGGGATGATCCAGCCGATAATTCTGCGCCTCGCGTCCGCCCCGCGTTTTCATCAGCTCTTCGGAGGCCGGGGTGATGACATCATCCGGCCCGCAGACGGCGCTCAGCGCCGCCTCGATGGAGGTCGAGGCGGTCTTGTAGGTCTTGATGTAGATGAAGCGGTGCGCGTGGGAAACGATCATGGATTATCCGGGCATGATCCGGTCAGAGAAACAGTGTCCACTTTTCGGGATCATGCCCTATCACACCGCCGATGCCCGCGCCATGCAATCGGGTGACCCGACTATTTGAGCTTCACTGCCGTGCCGTTGCACGACACCATCAGCATGGAATTGGACTGGCCGAGGCTTTCATAGTCGATATCGATGCCGATGATGGCGTCGGCGCCGAGCGCCCTCGCCTCCTCCTCCATGTCCTCGATGGCCATGTGCCGGCCGTCGCGCAGCACCTTCTGGTAGCCGCCGGCGCGACCGCCGACAATATCGCGGATGGAGGCGAAGAAGTCGCGGAACACGTTGGCGCCGAGGACGCATTCCCCGGCGACGGGACCCAGATACTGGGCGACCTGCCGGCCTTCGATGCTGTGTGTGGTGGTGACGATCATCTGCGGCCTCCTTGCCGGTTGCGCCCGTTGGGCAGCAGTAGCGCATGGAGCGAGGCAGCGGGGAAGTTCAAGGGTGAAGGCGATCTGTCTAAGCCCCGTATTTCCGGCGCATCCAGCGGACGGAGGCCGCGACCAGTTCCTCAAGAACGCCCATGTCCACGTCCTCCAGCCGATTGATGTAGAGGCAGGACTTGCCGGTTTTGAACTTGCCGAGCTTCTTCATGATGTGATCGAACTGGCCGTAGCCCGGCATGATGTAGAGGACGAGATTGGCCTTGCGCGGCGAGAAGCCCGTCAGCATCCACTCGAAGTCCTTGCCCGCGGTGTTGGCGTATCTGTAGCTGCCGAAGCCGACGATGCTCGGACCCCACATTCGGCCCTTCTCGCCGGTGAGGCGCTGCATCAGCGCATTGACGGCCTTCGCGGCGGCGCGGCGTTTTTCATTCTCCACGGCTGCGAGGAACTTTGAAACGCTAGCGCCGGTGGGGCGGGTTTTGAGGGCAGGCATCCTTCACAACGGAATGTTGTCGTGCTTCTTCCAGGGGTCCTCGATGCGCTTGTTCCGGAGCATGTTGAGGGCGCGGGCAAGCCGGCGGCGCGTGTTGCGTGGCAGGATCACCTCGTCGATGAAGCCGCGCTCGGCGGCGACGAAGGGATTGGCGAAGCGGTCCTGGTAGTCCCTGATGCGCCCGGCGATCTTGTCGGCGTCGCCCAGTTCCGAGCGGTAGAGGATTTCCACCGCGCCCTTCGGCCCCATAACCGCGATCTCCGCCGACGGCCAGGCGTAATTCACGTCGCCGCGCAGATGCTTTGACGACATGACGTCATAGGCGCCGCCATAGGCCTTGCGGGTGATGACCGTGACCTTGGGCACCGTCGCCTCGGCATAGGCGAAGAGCAGCTTGGCGCCGTGCTTGATGAGGCCGCCATATTCCTGCGCGGTGCCCGGCAGGAATCCCGGCACATCGACGAAGGTGATGATCGGGATGTTGAAGCAGTCGCAGAAGCGCACGAAGCGGCCAGCCTTGCGGCTGGCGTCGCTGTCGAGCACCCCCGCCAGCACCATTGGCTGGTTGGCGACGATGCCGACGGTCGAGCCCTCGATGCGGGCGAAGCCGATGACGATGTTCCTGGCATAGGCCTCCTGCAGCTCGAAGAAATCGCCCTCGTCCACCACCTTCCCGATCAGCTCCTTGATGTCGTAGGGCTTGTTGGGGTTGTCGGGGATCAGCGTGTCCAGCGATGGCTCGGGCCGGTCGAGCGGATCGCGCGTGGGCAGCTCCGGCAGCTCGGAAGTGTTGCAGGATGGCAGGAAATCCATCAGCCGCCGCATCTGCAAAAGCGTCTCGACGTCGTTGTCATAGGCGCCGTCGGCGATGGACGACCTGGTGGTGTGGATTGACGCGCCGCCAAGCTGTTCCGCCGTCACCGTCTCGTTGGTGACGGTCTTGACCACGTCGGGGCCGGTGACAAACATGTAACTGGTGTCGCGCACCATGAAGATGAAATCGGTCATGGCGGGGGAATAGACGTCGCCGCCGGCGCAGGGCCCCATGATGACGCTGATCTGCGGGATGACGCCGCTCGCCAGCACATTACGCTGGAACACCTCGCCATAGCCGCCGAGCGCGGCCACGCCTTCCTGGATGCGCGCGCCGCCCGCGTCGAACAGGCCGATAATGGGCGCGCGATTGCGCAGCGCCATGTCCTGCACCTTCATGATCTTCCTGGCATGGGTCTCGGAAAGCGACCCGCCGAAGACCGTGAAGTCCTTGGCGAAGACATAGACGACGCGGCCGTTGATTATGCCCCAGCCGGTGACGACGCCGTCGCCGGGAACGCGGCTCTGCTCCATGCCGAAGTCGGTGCAGCGGTGTTCGACGAACATGTCGAACTCCTCGAAGGAGTCTTCGTCGAGCAGGAGGTCAATGCGCTCGCGCGCGGTCAGCTTGCCGCGGCCGTGCTGCGCCTCGATGCGCTTCAGGCCGCCGCCGAGCTTGGCCTGCTCGCGGCGCTGCTTCAGTTGATCGACGATTTCCTTCATAAGGCCCCCGATGCCGGAAAGAGAGATTTCGCCAATGATCCCCGGTCCCTAGGGCGGTGGCAAGCACTCATAGCGCACACCTTCCCCTCGACGGGGAGGGTCGGACCGCCACATGGCGGTCCGGGGTGGGGTAATATGCTAAAGGGCCTCCACCCCCACCCGGTCGCGCAAGCGCGCCCGACCTCCCCCGTCAAGGGGGAGGTGAACTGAGTTCAGGCCCGCGACAGCGCCAGTAGGCGCGCGGCGGCTTCCATCTCGGAGCGGCGCCGGGCACGACGCGCGGCGGCCTCGGCGTCCTCGCCCCACTGGGAGATCTGCCAGTCTTCGTCCACATGCGCTGCGGCCCACACCTCCTCCGGCGTCATGGCTCCGGCAGCGAATGCCAGCGCCAGCAGGGCCGAACCGGTCAGCGTCGTCACGACGTGGAGGGGCGCGAGCATCCATGCGCCGTGGCCGGCGAGCGCGGCCCGCACGGCCTGCAGCGCCTCCTCCGGTTGCCGTACATGGACAATGCCTTCGACCTTGGCGAAACGCGCCGGCAAGCTGCTTGCCGCCCACTCCAGGACCGGGTCCCACAGGGCCTGCTGCGCGGCCACGAGACCCTCGGGATGGCCGGCGCGATAGCAGACAAGATCGGTGCCCGCATAGGCGGCGATGTCGTCGCGCACCTGCTGCTCAGTCTTCAACACGCCGTCGATGATGGTGTTGGCGAGACGCGTCAGCGGCATGGTGGCGGGATCGATCTTCTCCCCTTGCGCGTTCCACTCTTCCGCGATGGCCTCGGCCAGGGCGCGCGTCGGCGCCGACAGTTCGGCGCGGCCCGGCGTGCGCACCGGGCGGGTGTCGAGACGCACACTGAATCCGCCCTCGGGCGCCTCGTCCACATGGGCGTGCTTGTAGAAGCGCTTCGGTAGCGTCACGGGACCGCTCATGCGCCTGCGCCAGACGCGCCATGCAGCTCGCCGATGGCGGCGACGAGCGCGGGAAAGTCGTCCGATACGGAATGGGCGCCGGAGGCGAGCAGATGCGCGGGGGGATGGTAGCCCCAGCCGACACCGAGCGCGGCGACCCCGGCGCTGCGCGCCATGGCCATGTCATAGGTGGTATCGCCGATCATCAGCGTGTGCTCGGGTCGCGCGCCGGCTTCGCACATGGCGCGGCGGATCATGCCCGGATGCGGCTTGGAAGGATTGTCGTCCGCAGTCTGCAGGGTGATGAAATGATCGCCCAGCCCGTGCAGCGCCAATACGCGATCGACGCCGCGCCGCGACTTGCCGGTGGCGATGCCCAGCAATACGTCGTCCCGCGCGGCGAGGTCGAGCACGGCTTCCAGAGCGCCTTCATAGAGCGGTTCTGAATTGGCCGGGTCGGAGCGCAAAAGGCCGAAGGCCTGTTTGTAGCTGTCGGAGATGGCGCCCACCCTCTCCTCGTCCATGTCCTCCACCAGCCGCGCGATGGCCTGTGGCAGAGACAGGCCGACGATGCCGAGTATGGTCTCTCGCGGCGGCACGGTCAGGCCGTGATCGGCGAAGGCCTGGTTCATGGCGGCGCAGATCATGTGCTGGCTGTCCACCAGCGTACCGTCGCAATCGAATATGACCAGGCGGGGCGACACGTGGTCAGTCCCCGGCATCCATGGGATCGAATTCGACCGTTTCGTCGAGACCCAGCGTTTCCCATGTGCGGCGCATGTGCTCGGGCAGCGGCGCGGTGACGTCCAGGGTTCCGCCGCGGGGATGGGGCAGCGTCAGCCGCCGCGCGTGCAGATGTAGCTTGTTCGGGATCTCGCCACCCTGGAACTCCAGACGGCGGCCATATTTCGGATCGCCGACGATCGGGTGGCCGATCAGGTCCATATGGGCGCGCAGCTGATGGGTGCGTCCCGTCACAGGCTTGAGCGTCACCCAACTGGCCAGATCACCGACCCGGCCCAGCACCGCGTAATGGGTGACCGCGCGCTGCGCCTCCTTGTCGCCCAGTTCGGCGGCGACAACGCGGTCGCCCTCTGCCGTGCGAACCTTTTTCAGCGGCACGTCGATCTTGCCCTGCGCCGGCTTGGGAACACCCGCCACCAGCGCCCAGTAGATCTTGCGCGCGGACCGGGTCCGGAACACACGGCCGAGATCGCGCGCCACGGCGCGCGAGCGCGCCAGCAGCAATACGCCGGTGGTGTCGCGGTCGAGGCGATGGACAAGCCGCGGGCGATCATCGGCGTCGAAGATCAGCGCGTCGAACATGGCCTCGAGATGCCGGTCGGTCTTGGTGCCGCCCTGGACGGCGAGGCCATAGGGTTTGTTGAGAACAATTACGTCGGAATCTTTATGTAAAACAGCCTGTTGCAGCATCAGGCTGTCTTTTTGATTCAAGTCCGGCGTGGGCCTTTCCACCGCCGCCAGCGCCGCCGCGTCGCCGACCGGAGGCACGCGGACTTTCTGGCCAGTCTCCAGCCGGGCGTTGGCCTTGGCGCGACCGCCATCGACGCGGATCTGCCCGGTACGAAGCAGCTTCTGCAAATGGGCATGGCCGAGCTTGGGGTAGTGCTGGCGGAACCAGCGGTCGAGACGCATGCCGTCCTCGCCCTCAGCCACCTCGATGGTCTGTACGCTGTTCATTCCAGCACCATGCGCACCAGCAAGAGGCCGAGAAACAGGGCCAGCACGGAGAAAACGACCGAACTGCCCAGATAGGCCAGGGCGGCTGCGGTCTCCTTGCGCTCCCACAGAACAGCAAAGTCGAGCGAGAAAGCGGAGAAGGTGGTGAAGCCGCCGAGAATGCCGGTGGCGAGGAAGGTGCGCATCTCGTTGGAGAGTGACAGTTTGAGCGCCGCCGCCTCGATCAGGATCCCCATGAGGAAGCAGCCGAGCACATTCACGATCAGCGTGCCCCCGGGGAAGCCGCTGCCGAGCAGGCGCGCCGCGCCGACGCCGACGAGATATCGCGCTGAAGCGCCGATGGCGCCGCCCGCCGCCACCCAGAACACCATGTTCATTTGCCGCCCCCTGCCCGCTCGTGCCTCAGCCTGCGCCACTCCTGGAGACGCCTGGCGATTTCGGCTTCGCGGCCTCGATCCATCGGCTGGTAGAAATCCTGCTGGTCGACACCGTCAGGGAAATAATGCTGGCCGGATACGCCGCCTTCCACGTCATGGTCGTATTCGTAGCCTGCGCCATATCCCTCCTGCTTCATCAGCCGGGTCGGCGCGTTCAGGATGTGCTTGGGCGGGGACAGCGAGCCGGACTCGGCCGCGAACGCCGCAGCGCGGTTGAAGGCGACATAGGCCGCGTTGGATTTCTGCGCAGTGGCCATATAGACGGTCACCTGCGCGAGCGCCAATTCACCTTCCGGCGTACCAAGGAAGTCATAGGCATCCTTGGCGGCGGTGGCATAGACGAGCGCCGCCGGGTCGGCAAGACCGATATCCTCCACGGCCATGCGGACAAGGCGGCGGGCAATGTAGAGAGGGTCCTCGCCACCGGCCAGCATACGCGCCAGCCAGTAGAGGGCCGCGTCCGGGTCCGATCCGCGCACGGACTTGTGCAGGGCGGAGATCAGGTTGTAGTGACCGTCCTGCCCCTTGTCGTAGAGAGGCGCGCGGCGCTGCACCAGCGCCGTCAGCGCCGTCCGGTCGAGCGGCTTGCCGCCAGCGGGAACTGCGAGCAGAACGTCCTCGGCCAGATTGAGCACGGTGCGGCCATCGCCGTCCGCCATGCCCCGCAGGGCGGCGCGGGCGTCGCCGTCGAGCGGCAGTGGCCTGCCCTCCAGCGCCTCGGCGCGGCGCAGCAACTCCTCAAGGCCCGCATCTTCGAGCCGGCGGAAGGTGAGCACAGTTGCACGGGACAGAAGCGCCGAGTTCAACTCGAAGGATGGATTCTCCGTGGTCGCGCCGACGAGGACGATGGTGCCGTCCTCCACATTGGGCAGGAAGGCGTCCTGCTGGGCACGGTTGAAGCGGTGAATCTCATCCACGAAAAGCAGCGTGCCCCTGCCGTCCTGGCGCCGCTTGCGCGCCACCTCGAACAGCTTGCGCAGCTCCTGCACGCCGGAATAGATGGCGGACACCTGCTCGAAATGCAGGTCGGTCTCATGGGCGAGCAGGCGGGCGACGGTGGTCTTGCCGGTGCCGGGAGGCCCCCAGAAAATCATCGAGGTGAGCCGGCCCGCCTCGATCATGCGGCGCAGAAGTCCACCTTCCGCAAGGATATGATCCTGGCCAACCACATCGGAAAGCCTGGCGGGACGAAGCCGGTCGGCGAGCGGATGGGGTGCATCCGCATCAAGCCCGGCGGCCTCGAACAATGTGGCCATGGCCTGTCCCAGCGCTCCCCTAGCCGCCGATGACGACGTTCACGGGCCGTCCGCCGCGGATGACGCCGAGACCCCAGCGCGGCGCGGCCTTCGCGGTCGCTTTCACCGCCTGATCGACGGACTTGATAGCCGCGCCATTGAGCGCGGCAATAATGTCGCCCTTGCGCAGGAAACCGACCGAAGCGGCGCGGCTGTCGGAGACCACCTCCACGACCACCACGCCGCTTGCATCGTCGTCCATGCCAAGCTCTTCGGCCAGCGCTGGGGAAAGATTGGCGATGCGTGCGCCGGCAAACGGACTCGGGCCTTCCAGCACGGTCTCATTACGCGGCGGGATCTCGGGTGCGCTGACAAGCGCCACTTCGGCCCTGGCCAGCTTGCCGTCACGGACGATGTCCACGGGCGCGGCGCCGCCGATGCCCTTGGTGCCGAAGCGGTAGTGAAATGCACGCGGGTCGTCCACTTCCTTGCCGTCCACAGCGACAATCACGTCGCCGGCGCGCAGACCCGCTTTTGCCGCAGGGCCGGCCGGCGAGACCTGGGTTACGAGGGCGCCAATGCGGCGCTGGAGACCAAGCGACTCCGCGATATCGGATGTCACCGCCTGCAGCTTTGCGCCGAGCCATGGCCGTTGCACGCGCGTGCCCTTGAGCGCGGAGTCAACCACCTGCGCGACCATGTTGGACGGGATAGCGAAGCCGATGCCGTGGGAAGCGCCGGTGCGGGAATAGATGGCGGAATTGACGCCGACAAGACGCCCGTTCATATCCACCAGCGCACCGCCGGAATTGCCGGGATTGATGGCGGCGTCGGTCTGGATGAAAAACTGGTAGTCGGAGACGCCTACGCGGGTGCGGGCAAGTGCCGAGACAATGCCGCTGGTCACGGTCTGGCCGACGCCAAAAGGGTTGCCGATGGCCAGCACAATATCCCCGACCTGAAGGCTTTCGGAATCGTCAAATTCCAGGAACGGAAACGAGACACCCGGCGCGTCCACGCGCATGACCGCGATATCGGTCTGTTCGTCCTTGAGGATCACCTTGGCACCGAACTCGCGGTTGTCGGACAGCGCCACCTTGATCTCGCCTTCCTCCCCGCCCTTGATGACGTGATAGTTGGTGACGATTACGCCGTCGGCGCTGACGAAAACCCCCGAGCCGAGCGAATTTTGCAGACGTTCGCGCGGGCCGCTGAAGCCGCGGCCGAAAAACTCCCGAAAGAACGGATCATTGAAAAAGGGCGAAACCTGCTGGCGCACCTTCTTGCGCACATAGACGTTGACCACAGCGGGGGCGGCGCGCTTCACCACCGGTGCAAAGGACAGGCGCACCTCCTCCTGGCTGGCGGGCGCGCGCCTCTCCTGCGCCTGAAGCATCGGGGGGGCGGCGAACAGGAGGGCCGCCATTGCCGCAATCAGCCGCGTCAGCCTGCCGACGTATCCCTGCACTTCACTTCGCGTCATTCGAATTTGCCTCTTGGCTGGGGCACCGGCCACCCGGCGGTGGGAGCCCCGCAGTTTGGCAAAGATCGCCAGGACAAAAAAGGGCGGCCAGCCGGCCGCCCCCCAATTCACGCAGCTGACCCCGCCATCAGGCGGCGGCCTGCTCCTTGACGGCCTCTTCGGCGGCCTTTTCCTGGGTCGGACCGGAATCCTGCCCCTTGGCGGCCTCATCGCGGTCCACCAGCTCGATCACGGCAACGGGGGCGGAGTCCCCATAGCGGAAGCCTGCCTTGAGCACGCGCGTGTAGCCGCCATTGCGGTCCTTGTAGCGCGGTCCCAGCACCTCGAAGAGCTTCTTCACCATGCCCTCGTCGCGGATACGGGCGACGGCAAGGCGGCGCGAATGCAGATCGCCGCGCTTGGCCAGGGTGATGAGTCGCTCGGCCACGCGCTTGAGGTCCTTGGCCTTGGGCAGCGTGGTGACGATCTGCTCGTGCTTGATGAGCGCGGCGGCCATGTTGGCGAAAAGCGCGTTGCGATGGCTGGCGCTGCGGTTCAGCCTGCGGCCGGTCTTGCGGTGACGCATGACAGTCTCCCTTGAAAGTCCCTATGCGCCCGAGCGCTCAGTAGTGATCCTCGAAGCGCTTGGCCAGGTCCTCGATATTCTCCGGCGGCCAGTTCGGCACTTCCATACCCAGATGCAGGCCCATGCCGGCCAGCACTTCCTTGATCTCGTTAAGCGACTTGCGGCCGAAGTTGGGCGTGCGGAGCATCTCCGCCTCGCTCTTCTGGATCAGGTCGCCGATATAGACGATGTTGTCGTTCTTCAGGCAGTTGGCCGAGCGAACCGAAAGCTCCAGCTCGTCCACCTTCTTGAGCAACGCGGCGTCGAACTCCAGCTCCGGCTGGCGCTCGTCCACGACCTCTTTCTTCGGCTCCTCGAAATTGACGAAGACCGAAAGCTGGTCCTGTAGGATGCGCGCGGCCAGGGCGACCGCATCGTCGGGACGGATCGACCCGTCGGTCTCAACATCCATGATGAGCTTGTCATAGTCGAGAATCTGGCCCTCGCGGGTGTGCTCAACGCGATAGGACACCTTGCGCACCGGGCTGTAGAGGCTGTCCACGGGGATCAGGCCGATTGGCGCGTCCTCGGGACGGTTGCGGTCGGAGGGAACGTAACCCTTGCCCAGATTGGCGGTGAACTCCATGCGGATGGAGGCGCCCTCGTCGAGTGTGCAGATGACGTGGTCCGGATTGAGGATCTCCACGTCTGAGGAGCACTCTATGTCACCGGCGGTGGCGACTGCGGGGCCTTCCTTCTTCAGGATCATGCGCTTCACGCCGTCGGAATGCTGGCGCAGCGCGATTTCCTTGATGTTGAGAACGACGTCGGTCACATCCTCGCGCACGCCGGCGATCGAGGAGAATTCATGCAGCACGCCGTCGATGTGCACCGAAGTAATGGCCGATCCCTGGAGGGACGACAGCAGTATGCGGCGCAGGGCGTTGCCCAGCGTAAGCCCGAAGCCGCGTTCCAGCGGCTCGGCGATAACCGTGGCCGTACGGCCGGGCGACATGCCGGGCGTGATTTGCAGCTTGGCGGGCTTGATCAGATCTTGCCAGTTCTTCTGAAGCACCTGAGACCCCTTGTTTGCGTATCATGTCGCGCCTTGCGGCATCCGCGGGGAAGCGGACTGCCGGGCGCGGCGAAAAGACCTAGACGCGCCGGCGCTTGCGCGGACGGCAACCGTTATGCGCGATCGGCGTCACGTCCTTGATGGACGTGATTGTGAATCCGGAAGAAGAAAGACCCCTGAGGGCCGACTCGCGGCCGGAGCCGGGGCCCCGCACCTCGATCTCCAGGTTCTGGACGCCATGCTCCTTGGCCTTGCGGCCTGCATCCTCGGCCGCGACCTGGGCGGCGTAGGGAGTGGACTTGCGCGAGCCCTTGAACCCCATCGTGCCCGACGAGGACCAGGAGATCGTGTTCCCCTGCGCGTCGGTGATGGTGATGACGGTGTTGTTGAAAGACGCACTCACATGCGCGACGCCGGAGGTGATATTCTTTTTTTCGCGGCGGCGAACCTTGGTCTTGTCCTTGGCCATATGTCTTACTTTCCAGCTTGGTCAATCCGGAGCGGGCCTGACGGCCGCACTGGCCGGTGTTATTTCTTCTTGCCGGCGATCGCCTTCGCCGGACCCTTGCGGGTGCGGGCATTGGTATGGGTGCGCTGGCCGCGAACCGGCAGACCGCGGCGGTGACGCAGGCCGCGATAGCAGCCAAGATCCATGAGCCGCTTTATGTTCATGGCCACGTCGCGGCGCAGATCGCCCTCGACCACATAGTCGCGGTCGATGGTCTCGCGAATCTGGATGATCTCGTTCTCGGACAACTGGTTTACGCGGCGCTCGGCGGGAATGTTCACCTTGGAGCAGATGTCCTCGGCGAATTTCCGGCCAATGCCATGGATGTAGGTCAGGGCGATCACGACGCGCTTGTTCGTCGGGATATTAACGCCTGCAATGCGGGCCAATTCTCACTCTCCGTCCATCAAATGCGCGAAAGATCCGCCAGCCCGATATTGGGCCATTCAGAGGCAACAAACGCAGAAAGACCGGCTTCCGGCAGTCGGCGCGCCACCGGGGTCCGATCTCGTCTTCCACAAAGAATGCGCTCTTCTAGCGGATTCCGGGGATTTCCGTCAACCGCCGTGACGGAAAAACGACATGCTTTGCCTCATCTGGCGAGTCCGTCGATCGCCTCCTCGATTGCCTTTTCCACGCGGGCTATAGGCGCCATGCCGTCAACCGTGTGCAGTTTGCCTTGTGCCTTGTAATACTCGATCAGCGGGGCCGTCTGCGCGTGGTAGGCCTTGAGCCGGCTGCGCACCGTCTCTTCGTTGTCATCGGCCCGGCGGGTGAATTCCGTACCGCCGCATTTATCGCAGATTCCCGCCCTTTTTGGCTTCTTGAAGCGGTCGTGATAGCCCTCGCCGCATTTGACGCAGGTGAAGCGCCCGGTAATCCGTTCGCACAGGGCATCATCGTCCGCGTGGATCTCGATCACGGCGTCGAGATTTTTTCCCTTCTTTGTCAATAACTTGTCCAACGCTTTGGCCTGGGCTGTGGTGCGCGGGAAGCCATCGAGAATGAAGCCCTGGGCAACGTCTGGCCGGTCGATCCGGTCGGCGATAAGGCCGATGACGATATCGTCGGAGACCAGCCCGCCCTTCTCCATAACACCCTTGGCCCGCC
>JAYZVT010000227.1:0-8822 GCA_036155355.1 Pseudomonadota bacterium | reverse complement strand
ACTTGCTGCTGCAAGCGTTGGCGGCGGAGGTGCATGTGTAGAAACCAAGATCTCCCTTGGCGCAAGTCGTCTTCACCTTGGTCACATACACCGTCTTCCACTTGCGCTTGTTCGCCTCGGCGTCGATGGCATGATTGAGGCGGCGGACGGAGGCTTCACCGGCGTATTTCTCGGCGAACCACCCAGCCTTGCCGGTCGATCCGTAGCAGGTCTTTCCGGCGTGTGCCGGCGGGATTGATACGCCTGCGAGCGCGACAGCAAGCAGACCACCCGTAAACAGAAGCCCTATGCGCGACATAAAACACTCCTGTGATGTCGTTGCGACGGGCCATGATGACTCCGGGCGGGGTCCTTGACCAGTGCGTCGCAGTCGCATTTGGGGCAGCACAAACCGGGCGGCATCCTTTACGGGATGCCGCCCGGCTGACTAAACGAACGCGACGCTACGGAACTAGTTGCGGAAGAAGCCGGTGTCTTCCTGGCCGTAACCGATGCAACCCAACTTGACGCTCGGCAGATGGCCGATGCCGCGGCAGACCTCGGCCTTCAGGCTCGGATTGTGCCGGATGGCGTCGGCCGACACGTAGCGGCCCCGCTGGCTGGCGACATAGGCGATATGGGCGTCCTCGCAATAGGAACTGCGGAACGAACTGCCATACTTGCTGATCTGATAGGGGCCGTCGCACTGGATTGCGGCGGCTGCCGGGTTGGCGTTGAGGGCGGTGAGCGCCAGGGCTGCGGCGCCAATGGCAAAAAGGGTTTTCTTCATAGCGGGTTCCTCCATGTTTGCCCTCATATGTGGGCTCGCGCGGAGATTGCCACCCTTGAACGGACGATCAGCCCGTTGAAAATGCGGAATTGCTTTCTCACAAGGGCGTGACCGGGTGCGGAATCGTCCGCACCCGGCCTATTTCACCCGCTGTTAACTGCGATCGCCGGGGAACACACCCTGGCCATCGCGGCGGTCCCAACCGTTGCCGGTGGCACTGCCGCCCGGGCGGTCCGCACCCGCGCCGGAGCCGAGCACGGTCACGCGCACGCGAGCTGTGCCGGCGCCGATGAAATCGAGCTGCTGGGCGGCAGCCTTGCTCACATCGATGATGCGCCCGGCGATGAAGGGTCCGCGGTCATTGATGCGGACGTGCACGGTCTTGCCGTTATTCAGGTTCTCCACCTTCACGCGCGTACCGAAGGGCAGTGTGCGGTGGGCAGCTGTCAGATCGCTGGGATTCATCGGCTCGCCGCTGGCGGTGGTCGATGTCAGCGCATACCAGGACGCATGGCCCTGCTCGTCGGCATTCGCGGCTGCCGCAGGCGCCAGGCAGGTAACGATTGCCGCGCAGGCAAACACGTTCCGAACTGAACTCATCCTTGTCTCCTTGTGGTTGGGAGGGAACCGGCCGGAGGAAGTCGGGGCCGATTCGGCACTTCGTTGTGCGATGCCGAAGGATAAGTCGAAATGTGTCACAAAAACGGATAGTTAGTGATTGTTGCAGGGCAACAATGTGCTCCTTGCATGCCCGGAATCCGGCCCAAAGAAGAACCGCCGGGCGCGGGGCCCGGCGGCTGTCGGCGAATTCAGGCTGTCAGGGCGTCAGCGGCAGACGTGGCGTCGTCCGTCAGGCCCGCCGTAAGTACCTGATTTAGGCTCGAAATCCGGATATTTCGACCAGCAGTAGGTGTACCACTCGGCAGAGCCCGGCTGAGGAGCCGGGCCATTCTGGGCGTAGTCCTGCGGCGCGCCGTTGTAGCGATAGCCCTGATAGTCGGTCTGGGGCTGGGGCGCGTAAGGCTCCGTGCCGCCCTTGTAGGTCTGGGGCGGCGTGTAGCGGTATACCTGCGGCGCGTCGTAATTCTGGTAGGCGGCGGGCGGCTGCGCGTAGGTCTGGTAGGCCGGGGGCGGCGCGTAAGTCTGGTAGGCCGGGGGCGGCGAATAGGTCGAGTATGTGGGGCTGTAGCCGCCATAGGTGGGCGGGTAGTCCGGCGCGTAGGGACTGTAGTAGCTCTCGGTATAGAGGTAGGGCGGCGGGGCGGCGATTGCCGCGCCGATGGCGGCACCGACACCGAGGCCAACAATCGCTGCCGCGGGATAGCCGCCGTGATAGTGGTGTTTGTAATAGTAGCCGTGCTTGTTGTGCCGGCCGCCCGCGTCGGCGGGCGTGGCAGCGAGGCAGGCAATGGCGAGCGTGGAAACGCCGGCCGCAACCCCGAACAACGACTTGCGCATAGGTTTTTCCCTTTGAAGACGGGCGCGGCACCCATGAACGGGACGCAGCCGCGACCGCCGGACACTTACCCGGCATCCCATCCTGCCTACCAGATTACGGCAGAATTCAATGCCTGGCATAGAAACGAAGCGGATCATTGTTACCCGTCGCGGCGTGGCGGGTTTATTATTGATCCCTCCGGCCGGGCAAAAATGGCCGGATACAGCCGTTTCGCCAAATGGCGACGCGGCGCAGAGCAAGGGGAGGTACAGATGGAAGGCATGTTGGGCAATCTCATCGTGCAGGTCATCGCCGGAGCGCTTGGCGGCGCGGGCGCGGGCAAGGCCCGCGCGAACCAGTCGCTCGGGACCGTCGGGGACCTCATCGCCGGCGCCGTGGGCGGTGGCGTGGGCGGACAGATCCTGATGGCGCTGCTGGAAGGCGCGGCGGGAAGCATGGACCTCGCTTCGATCCTTCGGGACGCGGTGGGCGGCGGCGCCGCCGGCGCGATCCTCGTGACGATTGTCGGAGCGCTGAAAAACGCGCTCGCCAAGCGCTGATCGATCAGCGCAGGAGCAACGCCAGCAGGTAAACCAGCGTCGCGGCGTGACCGGCCGCGAAGGCGAGGGTGCGTGTGCCCCAGATGCGTGTCACCTGTGCGACCGGGTGCGCCAGCCGCGCCCAGAAGAAGATCATTGCGCAGGCAGCGGTGAGGCTGGTGTGGACCCTGAGCATTTCACCGGCGAGCACGACAATGGCGAAGGGCACGGTGTTCTCGAGCAGATTGTAGTGGGCGCGTGCCAGCCGTTGCGCCCAGAGCGGGCGCTTGCGCTCATCGGGATAGCCGAGAGCGGCGACGAGCCCGTTCTGGGCGATTTCGGCGAGGATGTAGGGCACCCAGATCAACAGTCCAAGCAGCACGACATAGAGCAGGTAGCGAAGTTCGGTCGAGAGATTTTCCATTGGCGCCTCCCATTTGGAATGGCGCAAGGCTAGCGCGGCGGCGTGGGACCTGGCGAGCGGCCGCGCGCAAAAGCTGTTTTGCCCCCTGATGAGGAAGCTCGAATTACAATGGCCGGACCTTGCGGCCCGGCCATTGTGTCACCCAGTTGTGATGGCGGCTGGCTTCAGCGGCAGAGCTGCCGCGGCCCGTGATAGGGCTGGAATGTGCCCGAGCGGGGATCGAAGGAGCGATATTTGCGCGAGCAGTAGTCATACCACTCCGGGGTCCAGGGCTGGGGGCCATAGGAGTAGGTCGCAGCCGGCGCGTAGCGGTATGCGGGAGCCGGAGCATAGGCATAGGGCGGCGGAGGGGGCGGGGGCGCGTAGTAGCCCGGCTCGTAATAACTGCGGCGATGCTGGCTGGCGATGATGCCGCCAATGATAGCCGCCGCGGCAATGCCTGCGATGGCAGCGCCGCCGCCGCGATGTCCGGCCTCCGCGCCAGTGGGAATTGCAGCAGCGCCAAGCGAAATTGCCGCGCCGAGCGCGAGCGCCTTGGCGCCGTGACGCTTCAGAACTTGCAGGGTCATGTGTGATCTCCAGTTACTGCAGCTCCAACGCGGGAGCCGCGCCCCGGTTCCGGTCCGGCCCTTGGAGGGACAGACCGCCGAATGCCGCTGTTACGCCGGAAGGGGCAGATTTCCGTCGCTGCCTTCGGGGGGTGTTCTTTCCTTGCGGTAGACGGGGACCTCGAAGGAGCAGGAAAAGGAGGGGTCGGGCCTGCCGGAAGTCTGCACGTCAAGCACCCAGCGGATGCCAAGGCCATTGCGCAGCGAGGTTTCGGGCTGGCCGGGCGGCAGGTCGATCGACACCGGGATCTGCGCCCGCTCGCCAATCATGGTGATCTTGGTGGGGAAGATGCGCTGGGTGATGCGCCACAGGGCCGTGCTCTCGATCGACGTCTGGGTCTTGCCGGAAACGCGGCGGCGCTTTTCGGTGAGCAGCTCGCAGCGCAGCTCCGCCTCGAGGGGCTGCATCGGACGCTTGGGCAGTCCCGCCGACACGGTGCCGCGGAAGCGTTCGCCCAGATAGCCGGGCAGGGTCTCGATGGCGAGACTGGTCACGCCGAAGCGCCGGTGCGCCCGCGTCAGCTTGATCGCGAAGGTCAGGCCGAGCAAGCCAGCAAGGACAAAAACCGCGCAGGCGGCCGCGTCCGCCCACGACTCCTGCAAGGCGGCCCAGATCTTGTCCCGGTTAAGCCGGCCGATCAGCGCGAACGCCCTCCACCAGCCCAGCGTCCAGATCCACATGAAGATCATGGCGCCGGCGTTGCTGTGGGTGACGCGCCGCGCCCGCCAGTCGGCGCGCATCATCCAGGGCTGCTCCGGATATTGCGCCTTCAGGCGCGCCTCGCGCGCGGCCCAGACGCGCGAGCGGAAGAACTTGATGTAGAAAAAGCCGAGGCCGATGAGGGCGAAGACCGTGCCCATGCCCGCGGCGATCACGCCGGCGATGACGCTTTCGCGCCCGGTCCAGAGGATGTCGATGCCCGCATAAAGGCTGAGCAGCCCCATGGCGGCGACCGTGGCGAACATCAGATAGACGAAAGCGACGCCCACATGGACCAGCACGCCGGCAGAGGGTTCACTCGTCATGGAAGTCTTCGGGAAAGGTGGCGGGAGCGGCGAGATTAGGCCCGGCCCGGTGCGCCAGCAAGCGGCAGCCGTGACAGCGGCCGCGCGGAGGTCTATACAGCGGCCGTTCGCCATCGAAGCGGAGACGCCTTCCCATGACACCCGACCAGGTACGCCAGCTCAATCGCATGATCTGGCAGCGCCGCTTGCGCATGTGTGCCCTGCCTGTTGCAGCCATTGTCGGCGTGCTCGGCCTCTATGGCTGGCTGGCCGGCGCCAAGATGTCCAAGGTGGACCGGGTGGTGGAGGCGCATGAGGTTGGCGGCGAGGTCATGAGCGCGGCGCGGCTGACGGGGCGCAAGGGCGGCTTCATGGTGCATGTGCGGCTTGCCGGCGGCAAGGAAGTGGATGCCTACAGCCAGCTGCCACTGCCGCCGCTCGCGGGCGAAGCCGTGGAACTGCGCGAGGCGGCGCACGCTTCGGGCCGCGTCACCTATGACGTGGTGCGGATCGAGGCGCACTGAGGGCGCGAGGGTCCGCGTGGTCCAGGGAGACTAGTGCTTGCGGCGCATCCAGGCGCTGAACTGTCCCCAGCTGCCGCCTTCCGGGTGCTTTTTCAGTACCGCGGCGACGTGGTGATGTTCGCTCTCGGAACGTCTGAGCAGATCATCGAGAGTGGCGCCCCGGACCTGCCTCCAGAAATACCAGAGCAGCAGCGCGAAAATCACGTAGAGGAAGAATCCCGCCTGTTCCATTGATGCCTCCGTCAGCCGTGGCACCTCCCGGCCGCAAGGCGCATACGGGGGCGCATGACGGCGGGAATCAGCCAGACAGACGTGAGCTTATGCGGGATCGGGTGCGATTGCATCCGCGAACACCACCAATTCAGACGCGCACAACGGACCGCTCGGCGAATTCGAGCAGGTCGCCCATGTCGTGATATTCGTCGAGCCTGGCCGCCAGTCCATCGCGGAAGGTCCAGTAATGGGCGAGGGTGGTGCGATATTGCACGTCCGAAATCCTGTGCATACGAGCGATCCGCACCTGGGCCGCCGCCTGGTTGCCTTTCATCAGCAGTTCGCCGGGGCTGAAATTGAGGGATGTGAACTGGCTGTCGATCTGCTTCAGCCGCGCGAGCACCTGTTCCCTGCCCTCGCGGATACCGCCGAGCGGATGCACCTGCGGCGCCACGTGGACATTGTGGCAGATGTCCTCTGCGAGATGTTTCTCCAGCGTCGCCATGTCCCCCTTCTCCCACGCGCGATAGATCGTCCGCAAAACGTCCGCGATGGATTCCGACATGAGCAGGCTCCGGCAATTTGCAGTCAGGCGCAAGAAGGCGAGGTGGAACACGGTTCCGCCGCATAAGGGGCGGGGCGGTTAGGCGCGGAATGTGTCCGAAATGAGAAGAGGCGCCGCGATGAGTCGCGGGTTGTGACTGGGCAATCGTGGCGTTTCGCGCGGATGTTGCGGAAGAACTTGCGACCGTCGAACTAAGTTTCGTTCGCCAGTGCATGGCCGAATCTTGTTGCGGCGCTGCGGCACGCTGCCGCGTCAGATGAGGGCGACGACTTTCTCCGAGAAGGTGAGGATGTCGCCCATGTCGTGATACTCGTCGAGCCGGACGACGAGGCCACCGCGCAGCGTCCAGAAATGCCCCAGCGTCGAGTTGAAATGCTCACCGGTCTCCCGGTGAACATAGTGAAGATGGGCCTGGGTGGCGGCGCGGCCGGGGACGGCGATGAGGGGATCGATCTGGTAGGAGACGAAGTCGAACTGGCCAATGATCGACTCCAGCCGCTCCATCGCCGCTTTGCGGCCATGGCAGGGACCGCCCAGCGGATGCACCGAGGTGGGGATGTGAATGTGCAGACAGAAAGACTCGTCGAGAAGCGGCGGCAGGAGATCCAGCTTCTTTTGCCGCCAGGCGTCATAGACCTGGAGTACGACAGCAGCCGTCTGTTCAGCCATGCAGCCCCCGGCGCGCCAGCCGAATTGGCCCGCGCGAAATCCGGATCATATGGCAACCGGGGCGATTCTCACAGGTAGCGGGGAGAATTGCCCAAGCGATTTTTTGCGCGCATACTTCGGGTCACTTCGTCCCGGAATGGAGAGCGGCGATGAAAACTGTATCCTTGGCCGGTGCATTTGTTCTCGTCTTGATCCTGCAGGCCGCGCCCGCCGCATGGGCCGACGCCAACTGCGGCAATCCCTGCGACGACAACGAGGTATGGACCGACAAGCACGGCGGCAAGTGCCTGCCCAAGCCCGACCCCAAATCCCAGAGCGAGACGAAGACGTCGTAGGGTGGCGTTCCCTGGGTAAGGGAGGCGGCTACTTCCGGGCGGTCAGCCCCATGCGCAGGCGCGCGGCTGCAGGCACCTGATACTCCGCGAAGAAGAGATCATGGCGGCGGAAGCCGCACAGGTCGCGCTGGATCACCACATGCCACAGGGCTTCGCCGGCGGCGGTGATCAGCGTTTCATATTCCCCGTTTGAGTCGGCTGCCTGATTGTACTCGCTCACGGCTGTTCCGCTCGCTTCGCTTGCGGGCTGTAGCCTGTCCTCGGGCTGGCCGGAGGCCAGACCCGTGGGCGGGCGCACCCTGACCGGGCGGCGCGCGTTCGCGCTTGCGTCGCGCCCGATGGGCGGGCGCTCGGGACTTACGCCCTGCTCGTATGCACGCAACGCGACGAGCGTTTCCTCGAAGCGCTTCAGCAGCCGGCCATAGGTGGACATCTTCTCCGCCAGCACCTCATGCTCGAGCGCGGCCGTGAGCGGGTCCTTGTCGGCGGGCTTGGGAGCGAGGATGCGGGGCGGGCGGAGGGACATGCTCACCTCTTCCTCTTGAACGCACTCAGCGCCAACGGTTGACGATCCACAAGGCGCCCCATGCGCCCAGCAGCGTGGCGAGCATGCCGCCGGTGAGCGCGAGGGCCATCGCGGCGCCGCCCGTTTTCGCCAGCGAGCCATCCACATCCATGACGAGGCTTATCATCATTACCATGGCGAAGCCGCCGGCCTGGGCGCCCACAACAGCGCCGAGGAACGAGACAACGATGTTCACGACCCAGCCCAATACGCCGCGTTTGTTCGTCCATGCCTCATGGATGCCGACGGCCAGCGCGGCCACGATATACGCGAACCCGATCGTCAACGACCCGCCCACGCTCGCCAGCGGTATGGAGCCGGTCAATTGAAGCAGCAGAATGCCGATCACGGCAATCAGCACGATGTATTTCATGAGTTCCCCCCCCTGCTGCCGCCTGCCAGAAATCAATGTCCTGCAGGCTACCTCTTCCTCTTATAGGTCCGCGTTCCCGGCCTGCCGCCGGTGGAGTGGGGGCGGCCCTTGGGCGTCGGCGCCTTCGGGCGCGGGACTCCTGATTTCCCTGTCGTGCCTCCGGCACTCCCCGTCTCTTGCCTGAGCGGCACCTCGGTGCGGCCCACGGTCATCTCGTCGAGGTCCGGCTTGTGCGGCCGCGAGGGATTCATTTCGCTCACGGCATCCTCGCCCTGCGGGCTCGGGCCTCCGCGAGGGCGCCCTGACCGGGCGGCGGCCGTTCGGCCTTGCCTCGCTCCGCTCGGGTCCGCCAATTGTTCCTCCACGTCGCGCTGCCGGGCCAGCGGGTCGTCGGCGACGACGAGCTGGGTCTGGCGCAGGCGTTTGACCTCGTCGCGCAGGCGGGCGGCCTCCTCGAATTCGAGATCGGCGGCGGCGTCGCGCATGCGCGTTTCCATGTCGGCGATGACGGCTTCCAGATTGTGGCCGATGGTGGCCTGCTCGTCCTCGCCGAAGCCTGTCCCTGCGTCCACCAGCACATGGTCGCGCTCATAGACGCTGGCCATGATGTCCCCGATGTTCTTGCGCACGCTTTCCGGCGTGATGCCGTGCTCGGTATTGTAGGCGAGCTGTTTCTCGCGGCGGCGCTCGGTCTCGGCCATGGCGCGCTCCATGCTGCCCGTGACGCCGTCGGCATAGAGGATCACCTTGCCGTCCACGTTGCGGGCGGCGCGGCCGATGGTCTGGATCAGCGAG
>JAYZVT010000226.1:0-7674 GCA_036155355.1 Pseudomonadota bacterium | reverse complement strand
CGTATATGTAGCCGGGTTCGTGAGAACCCCGAACACCCAGCCGACCGCGAGCGAGATCGGAAATCCGATCAGGAACACGAAGATCTTGCGGGACCGGGTCGGTCTGGCCGGTCTCGCTCCGTCTTGCGTATTCATCCCGTTCCGTCCTCCTGCGCCCGGGTCAGGCCTTCGGCGCGACGACCTTGCCGATCGAGTACTGCGCGAACTTGTGGGAAATCCACCACACATATCCCGCGGTGCCGGTGGCGGCACAACACAGTCCGGCCAGCCCGGTGATCCATCCAAACAGCGCCAATGCGCCAAGCATGATGTATTTGAGCACGAAGCAAACCACGCTGGCGCCGGCAACTATTCCCAGCGGCAGCATGACGACGCCGACCCAGAAATTGTCCGGCAGAAACCGCCTCGGGCGCGCCTCGCTGAGGAAGCTCACATGGACGAGCATGAAACCGAGCAGCCCTCCTACCAGCATCACGATGGCGAGAAAGTAGGATATGCCGCCTTCATAGGTCAGCCGATTCCAGGTTCTGGCCACGGCGAGCATTGGCGACAGGTAGAATTTGATGCCTTCCTTGCGCCAGTCCGGACGCTCGGCCTTCGGCAGGGTGGGCAACGGCCGCGGATTGTAGGATGAATGGTAATGGTCGGGGCATTGCACTCGCATGACGGCAACCTTGTTCCTGTCGTAGTTGACGCAAGCCGTGCCGTCCTTGGTGAGCCTGCGCTCCTTGCAGCTTTCCTCCAGCTCCCGCGCCAGACGGTCGCAGGCAAGTTGTTCCGGCGACCTCGTGGCCGGCCCCAGTTCCGCGGGAGGATCCCATCCTATGTTGCCTGTCCGGGCCACATGCAGCACATCGTCCACGTAGCCAGTGACCAGCGCTACCGGAGACAGGCGGCTTACCGTGTTGTACCAGCTTCTTTGCAGCTTGTCGGCGGCGGCGTAGGTGGATGGATTGGTGAGCACCTGGAACACCCAGCCGAGCGCCAGCGAAACAGGAAAACCCAAAAGGAAAACAAACCATTTGCGTCCGGGGCTCGGCCCGCGACCCGGTACATCCGCCTCTGTTTCATTGCTCATGCGCTGCCCCCGTATAACGAAACGCGATGGCGCTGCGATGCTAGCAATCGCCGTGGCGTCCTGTCGATCATGGCGCGTCTACTGGTACCAGGGATCGTAGCTCGCCTGCGTAACGCTCGTACCGTTATGACGAATCCTGCAGGCGCTTCCTTTGAGCCATGCATGAGAAGATTCGATGGTCAGAATCGGTGGGTGCCATTGGGTGGCTGCCACATCCCGGGCAACAAGGCGTGCCTGGAGCGCCCTCTCGCGGGCCTGTGTCAACGCCTGGCCGGTCGGGAGAGACCTGCAATAGTCCGCGATGCGACGCTCGGTGTCGGAAAAAGCCGACATTTCCCGCAGCGACCACACCGCGATAGCCAGCACGAAAGCGACGGCGGCGAGACCGATCCAGGTTCTCCGCGTCATGGCCTGCGCGCCCGGTTGAGCAGGTTTTTCAGCAGCAGGAAGACCGGCAGCACGGCGAACAGTCCGAACAGCGCGACACTGATCCACCACCAGTAGGTATCGAGCCGCCCTTCATCCAGAACGAACACATCGGGCCGGTCGGGGAGCAGCCGCCCCGTGATCTGCATTCCGGCCTTGTAGCGCTTGCAGATGCTGTCATCCTCCAGCCGGAACTGCTTGCGCAGGGTGTCGTTGTTGCCGGGCGGCTGATAGGTCACCGCGATATGGCAGAAGTAGCTGGGATCCGGTGTCGAGCGCTCATGCGCGACGATGGTCGAGCGATGCTTCACTTCCTCGATCTGCGTCGCCACCACCGTTGCAGTCACCGGCACGCCGTCCCGGTCCACTGCGGTCTGCGCCTCCAGCCGTCGCCCGTGCTCAAGCGCCAGATAGCCGAAGCCCACCCCGATCAGCACAGGGAGCATGAAGAACAGCGCCATGGCGATGCGCGTGCCGATGCCCGCCCCCTTCGGCGTGGCCGGCTTGATTTCGTCAGGCTCTTTGGGTTGCAGGAAGACGCGCCAGTATTTGATCGCGTAAAACATGCGCCAGAATGTGCGTGACATCCGCGCCGCTGCCTTTCTCCCCGGAGCGCCAAGCATAGCCGCACCAGAGCGCGGTGATGAACCCCTGTTTGCCTGTCGGGCACGGATTCGCGATTGATGACGCCGCGGCACAATTGTATTCCCGCGGGCGCCGGCGAACGTGGCTGGCGTCGGAGGGCCGGGGAGTATAGTTTGAAATACGAGATAAATTGTCCCATTTTCTGACAGGGCGTGGTCCGCGCCGAATCCAGCGGAACGCCGCGATCAAGGAGCAGACGGCATGGCGGCGAAGGTCAAATTCGGGCTGCGCCTCAACGTTCAGGGCGAGATGGGCGCGAAGTCGTCCGGCTTCGCCTTCACGCTGGAGATGGCGCAACTGGCGGAGGAACTGGGCTATGACTCGGTGTGGATCCCCGATCATGTGGAGAACGCCCATCTCGACCGTCACAAGCCGATCCTGGAATACTGGACCACGCTCACGGCCGTCGGTGCGCTGACCAAGCGTGTCCGCCTCGGCGGGCATTCCTACAACAACACCTTCCGCCATCCCGGCCTGACCGCCAAGATCGCGCTGACCCTGGACCAGATTACCAATGGCCGCGTCATCCTCGCGCCGGGGTCGGGGTGGTTCGCGGCGGAAGCGAAATCCTACGGCTTTCCCTGGAGCGACGTCGGGCTGGAGCGCATCGCGCGTCTGGATGAGTCACTCACCATCATGCGCGGGCTGATGACGCAGGAGAAATACTCCTTCGACGGCAAGTTCTTCCAGCTCAAGGACGCCTACTGCAATCCAAAGGCTGTGCAGAAGCCCTATCCGCCCATCTGGATCGCCGGCGATTCCGAGCCGACCCAGGACCTGATGGTGAAGCACGGCGACGTCTGGTTCATGTATTCAAAGGCGCCGCCGGTGGTGAAGAAGCTGGTGCAGGGTATGAAGAAGAAGATGACGCGGCCATTCGAGGTGGCGGTGTCGGCGGTCGGCCTGGCCGACAAGGGCGAGGCCGAGACGCTGAAATGGGCGCAGATGTATGCGGACGAGCGCAAACACCGCTTCCCCATCCCGCCGACCGTGGACGACGTGCTTCAGGCCAACCTGATAGGTGATGCGGGACGGGTGCGCGCCCGCATTGACGAATGGATCGACGCCGGCGTCAGCCATGTGGTGATCCAGCCCATGCCGCCCATCGAGGGCACGCGCTTCTTTGGCGAGAAGATCATCCCGCATTATGCGTGATACGTTCGGCCGTTATGAGAGGGCAGCCATGATCCCGAAAAGTGGGAACCGGTTTTCGGACAAGATCATGTCCGCGCGTAGCGCAGCATGAAACGCCTCTTCGTCAACGGCACGATCATGCGCGGCCTCGCGCTCCACGGCAATCTCGCCGGCGCGACATTCCTCGGCGAATTCCGCACGGCGCCAAGCTACCGTCTCTATTCGATCGGCGACGTGCATCCCGGCATGTTCGAGGTCGGGGAGGGCGGTATCCAGGTGCCGGGCGAGTACTATGAAATGAGCGACGATATCTGGGCGCGCGTGGAGGCGGGCGAGCCTCCGGGGCTTTATTGCGGCCCGGTCATCCTGGAGGATGGACGCGTGGTGGAAGGCATCCTCTTCCCGCGCGAGCTTGCCGAGGGCCAGCACCGGGACATTTCCGAATTCGGAGGCTGGCGCGAATACATGGCTTCGCGCGGCAGGTGAGTTTTGCTTCGATTGCGCCCGACTCGTCTACGGTCGCGCCAACCTTGCGCGCGCGCCGCGCTCGATGGCGGCGGTAATGAGCCGGTCAAGGCCAAGCGCCTCCGCGAGCAGCTCCAGCAGGCGCATTTCCTCCTGCTGCACGTCGAGATCGGCCGCCGCGATCTCCACGGCGAGCGCATAAGCCGTCTCACGCAGCTTGGGCGGCAGGCCGCGGGCGACGCGATTGAGTACATTGTCGAGTCCGCCGTCGTGGCTCAGCATGTCGCCGCAGGCTTCCGCCACGTGCACGAGCGAATCCGAGTCGAAATCCCGGAACACCGGCAGCTTCGACACCATGTCGCCGATGCTGGACAGCTCCTCGTCGGTCATCTTCCGGTCCACCGCCGACATAGTGACCATGATGTAGATGAGCGCCTCGTGGTGTGACAGTTCGCTGGACATGCTTTCCCTCTTTCTCGCGGGCCGGACCCTATGGGATCGCTGGCCCGCGGGCAACCCGGTTTTGCGGCAAGCCGGCGGCCCTCGATCGGGAGTACCGCTAGCCGCCGTCTGTGCAAAAGCGGTATCCCCCGGCGCGCTTGATAGGGTAGGTTGCGCCCGATTCCGCAGCAATACTCGTAACAACCGGTGATGAAACCCGTTCCCGCAGACCCCTTCGATCCGCAGTTGCGCGCCGTGGCAGCCGAGAGCAAGGCCTGGCCCTTCGAGGAGGCACGTGGGCTGATCGACCGCCTTGGCAAGCTGAAGCGCAAGCCCGAAACCGTGCTGTTCGAGACCGGCTACGGCCCCTCGGGGCTGCCTCACATCGGAACCTTCGGCGAGGTTGCCCGCACCACCATGGTCCGCAATGCCTTCCGCCTCCTCACCGCAGACGAATGGCCGACGCGGCTCATCTGCTTCTCCGACGACATGGACGGCCTCAGGAAGGTGCCCGAGAACGTGCCCAACAGGGAGATGCTCTCGGAACATCTCGACAAGCCGCTGACCGCCGTGCCCGATCCCTTCGGCACCCATCCCTCCTTCGGCGCCCACAACAACGCCCGGCTGCAGGGCTTCCTCGACACTTTCGGCTTCGACTACGAGTTCCTGTCGGCGACCGACTGCTACAAGTCCGGCCGCTTCGACGAGACGCTTCTGAAAATCCTTGCCAATTACGACAAGGTCATCGCTGTCATCCTGCCCACGCTCGGCCCCGAGCGCCGCGAGACCTATTCGCCCTTCCTGCCCGTCTGCCCGCACACCGGCAAGGTGCTGCAGGTGTCGGTGACCGAACGCGACCCCAAGCGGGGCACCATCACCTACAAGGATCCCGAAACGGGCGAGGCGGTGACGCTGCCCGTCACCGGCGGCCATGTGAAGTGCCAGTGGAAGGCCGACTGGGCCATGCGCTGGGTGGCGCTCGGCGTCGACTACGAGATGGCCGGCAAGGACCTCATCGACTCCGTGAAGCTGTCCAGCCAGATCGCCCGGCATCTGGGCGCGACGCCGCCCGCGGGCTTCAACTATGAGCTGTTCCTCGACGAGAATGGCGAGAAGATCTCCAAGTCGCGCGGTAACGGGCTGACCATCGAGGAATGGCTTTCCTATGCCAGCCCGGAATCGCTGTCGCTGTTTATGTATCAGGCGCCACGCAAGGCCAAGCGCCTCTATTTCGACGTCATCCCGAAGAACGTGGACGAGTATCTCTCTTTCCTCGCCGCCTTTCCCGGGCAGGAGGCGAAGGAGCGTCTCGGCAACCCGGTCTGGCACATCCATCACGGCGAACCGCCGCAGGCGGACCTGCCCATTTCATTCGCACTGCTGCTCAATCTGGTTTCGGCGTCCAACGCGCACGACAAGGACGTGCTGTGGGGCTTCATCCGCCGCTACGCGCCGGGCGCGACGCCTGAGGAGCATCCCGTCCTCGACAGCCTCGTCGGCTACGCCATCCGCTATTACGACGACTTCGTGAAGCCGGCCAAAACCTATCGCGCGCCGAGCGACACCGAGCGCGCCGCGCTAAAGGCGCTCGCGGAGAAGCTCAAGGCGCTGCCCGACGGGGCGAGCGGCGAGGACATCCAGAACGTCATCTACGAGGTGGGCAAGGCGCACCCCTTCGACAACCTGCGTGACTGGTTCCGGGCGCTTTACGAGGTGCTGCTCGGCCAGTCCCAAGGCCCGCGCTTCGGCAACTTCGCCGAGCTGTATGGCGTGAAGGAGACAGTCGCCCTCATCGAGCAGAAGGTCTGAGACGCGCAACGTCGCTCAGTTTAGCGCGGCGAGAATTTCCTCGATGTCCATGCGCTTTCTGTAGTCCGGATCGACGAAACGCGCCTTGACGACGCCGTCCTGCCCGACCACGAATGTGGCCGGTATGGGAAGTGTCCAGCCGGCATTGTCCTGGAAACGCGAGATATCCCAACCGGCATTGGTCATCGCCTGCCGCTTCTCGTCGTGAATCTTGATGGCGAGATTGAGCTCAAGCGCGTAGCCGTTGTCCATGTCGGACAGCACCGGATAGGCGGCCTCCGCCTCGTTTTTCAGTCCGCGTGCGAACTCCTGGACTTCAGGGGTTATCACCACGATCCGGCCGCCACGGTCGCGGATTTCCCTGTCGGCCGCGGCAAGGGCGGCGGAATTCATGCGGCAATAGTGGCACCAGTGCCCGCGCTGGAACGACACCACGACAGGTCCATCCTTCAGCAACTGCGCGAGACTGATCAGCCGGCCATTGTCGTCGGGAAGCAGGAAGGGAGGAAACGCGTCGCCGACCCCAGGCGCGGCGCTTCCCGCTCCGCCGGCGTTCAGTCGCGAGATCATGCGATCGACGATGTCGGCGAACTCGGGGCTGAGCCGCCTCACATCGTCCGCGAACGCAGCCAGCCGTTCGCTCAGTGGTCCGTCCATCCGCTCGCAGCGTTCCAGGCAGACTTCAAGCTGTCGGGCAAAATCCTGACCCTTCAATGCAGCACCTCCGCGTCGTCAGTTGAGGGAAGTGCGCCGGACCAGTCGCGCGCCCTGAGCAGACGCACCAGCGCCGCCGCGCCGACCGAGAACTGCCGTCCCGACACGGTGATCAGGTGGATGCCACGCCTGAGATCCACGCCGTGCACCTGCAGCAGGCGCAGTTCGTCGGGTACCTGGCGTAACAGCGAGTGTACGCCGATACCCGAACTGCCCTGCACCAGATCGGCTATGTCGTCAGGCAGCGGCACCATATGCCGCGTGGCGGGCAACGCATCCGATTCCTCCAGCTTGGCCAGAAGTCGATCGGCCATGGCGCAATGGTCGCAGAAGACCAGCTTCTGTCCGCGCAGGGCGTCGATTTCTACTTGCGTCTTTCGCGCCAGAGGATTTCCGCGATGCACGAGCAATCCGAATTCCTCGTCATAGAGCTTGCGTGTGTTGAACCGCTCCCAGTCGTCGTCCAGTTCGCCCGCTATTGCCAGCTCGGCATCGCCGTTTCGCAGACGCTGGGCGATCTCATGGCGCGCTCCTCGCAGCAGGTTTATCTGCAATCGGGGAAACGCTCCCGTGATTTCGACAAGCAGCGGCGTAAGCAGCCGCATGTCTATCGTGCGCGACAGGGCGAGATTAAGCGGTCCGTGCCCTTCCTTGAGATAGGACTTTGCCAGTTCCTTTGCCGTGAGAGACGCCTCGTAGCATTGTGCGAGCGAGTCATGCACCGCGCGGCCAAGTTCCGTCAGGTGGGTCAGTTGTCTTTCGCGGCGAAACAGATCGCCGCCCAGCTCAAGTTCCAGTTGCTTGATCGCCCGTGACAGGGACGGCTGCGCGACATGGCATTCGCCGGCGGCCCGCGTGAAATTCAGCGTCCGGCAGACCGACAGGAAATAGCGGACCTGGTGCAGTTCCATGCTTGATCCCGCAGGGATGGCGAGGGTCCGCCCTCCGTTGCCGCGCGACAA
>JAYZVT010000225.1:0-5817 GCA_036155355.1 Pseudomonadota bacterium | reverse complement strand
GCCACGTCGAAGCGCGGCGACCTGCTGAGTCTGGGGCTTGCGCGACTGCGCCGCATTGCGCCGCAGGCCCGCTCCATCGGCCTGTCCGCCACCGTGGCCCGCCCGTCGGAACTGCGGGCGCTTCTGGTGCCGCAGCCCCTCCACGGTTGCCATACGGAACTGTCCAGCCTCGTCCTTGCCGTGGGCGGCGCCGCGCCGCGCATCTCCATCCTCGATTCTGACGAGCGGGTGCCATGGGCCGGTCATTCCGCCCGCTATGCGATGACCGACATTTACGGCGACATACGTGCGCACAAACTCGCACTCGTATTCGTCAACACGCGCTCCCAGGCGGAACTGGTGTTCCAGGAGCTGTGGAACATCAACGACGACAATCTTCCCATTGCCCTGCATCACGGCTCGCTCGATGTGGCGCAACGGCGCAAGGTCGAGGCAGCCATGGCCGCGGGAAAACTGCGTGCGGTCGTTTGCACGTCGACGCTTGATCTTGGCGTCGACTGGGGCGATGTGGACATCGTCATCAACGTCGGCGCGCCCAAGGGCGCCAGCCGGCTGATCCAGCGCATCGGCCGCGCCAACCATCGCCTCGACGAACCGAGCAAAGCTGTGCTGGTTCCCGCCAATCGCTTTGAAGTCATGGAGTGCCATGCCGCCCGCGACGCCGCCATGGAGGGCGCGCAGGACACACCGCTGGCCCGGACCGGCGCGCTGGATGTTCTCGCGCAGCATCTGCTCGGCTGTGCCTGCATGGCGTCATTCGACGCCGATGACCTCTACAGCGAGGTCTGCTCCGCCGCGCCCTACGGAGCTTTGCCGCGGGAAGATTTCGACAGGGTCCTGTCATTCGTCGCCACTGGCGGCTACGCGCTCAGCGCCTATGAACGTTATGCGCGGCTCCGGCTGACAGGAGAGGGACGCTATCGCGTGGCGCATCCGCGCGTCGCGCAGCAATACCGAATGAATGTGGGCACCATCGTCGATGAGCCGATGCTGAAGGTGCGTCTGGTGAAGGCTGGCGCGGCACGCCGCATGCCAGAGGCCAGCCTGCCGCTGTTCGACCGCATGGCGAAACCCGCAAGACCTCCCGCGCGTTTCGGTGGGCGCGTACTCGGCGAAATCGAAGAGTGGTTCATCGAGCAGTTCACACCGGGCGATACCTTTGTCTTCGGCGGCGAGGTGTTGCGCTTCGAGGGGCTGCGCGAGATGGAAGCTCTGGCAAGCCGCTCCCGCGCCCAGGACGCAATGGTTCCCTCCTACCAAGGCGGCAAGTTTCCGCTCTCGACCTATCTCGCCGAGCGCGTGCGCCGCATCCTCGCGGATCCGCTTGTTTGGCCCCGGCTCGGCGATCAGTTTGACGAGTGGCTGCGTCTCCAGCGTCTGAAGTCGGCCATCCCCCAGCCCGGCGAATTGCTGGTGGAGACCTTCCCGCGCGCCAGTAAGTTCTATCTGGTCTGCTATCCCTTCGAAGGCAGGCTGGCCCACCAGACGCTCGGAATGCTGCTGACCCGGAGGCTCGAACGCGCTCGCGCACGTCCGCTCGGTTTCGTCGCCAACGAATATTCTCTCGCCGTCTGGGGCTTTGGTGACATGGGCGGGATGATAGCGTCCGGCGCGCTCGATCTTGCCGCGTTGTTCAACGAAGACATGCTGGGCGACGATCTCGATGCCTGGCTGGCGGAATCCTCGCTGATGAAGCGAAACTTCCGCAATTGCGCCATCATTGCCGGGCTGATCGAGCGGCGCCATCCGGGCAAGGAAAAGAGCGGACGGCAGGTGACGGTTTCCGCGGATCTGATCTACGATGTTCTGCGCCAGCATGAACCCGGCCACATTCTGCTTCGCGCCGCATGGGCCGACGCCGCGACGGGGCTGCTGGATATCGCCCGCCTCGGCGATTTTCTGAAACGGACGCGGGGACGAATCAGGCATATTGCGCTCCCCCGCATTTCGCCGCTCGCCGTTCCCGTCATGCTGGAAATCGGCCGGGAGCCGGTTTTCGGCGAGGCGCGCGAGGTGATGATGCGGGAAACGGCGGACGAACTGATCGGGGAGGCTATGGGTGGCGAAGGCGCAAACTGACTTCGGCTTCGCGGGCGGCGCGCCCTTTTCGCCCCACGCGCCCGACGAGATTGCTGTCTGCGGCAAGACGTTCCTCGCCGACCCCTCCGGCGCATTGTGGTGGGCGCAGGAGCAGACACTTGTCGTCGCCGATCTGCATCTGGAGAAGGGTTCGGCCGCGGCGCGTGCGGGATCATTGCTGCCCCCCTACGACAGCCGCACGACACTCCTGGCGCTCGCCGCGCTGGTCGCGCGCTTCGGCCCCTCCCGCGTCCTTGCGCTTGGCGACAGCTTCCACGACGAAGCGGGCGTATCGCGCATGGGCGAGGAGGAGCTCGAATTGCTGCGCGGCCTGCAGCGCGGCCTGGAGTGGTTGTGGATCACCGGCAATCACGATCCGGAGATTTCGCCGCTGGCAGGCGGGCGCGTGGTCCCGGTCGCTACCCTGAGCGGATTGAAGTTCCGCCACGAACCCGCTGCCGGTTCCGTGTCGCATGAAATCGCCGGCCATCTTCACCCTGCCGCGCGGCTCACGCGCAACGGTGGCAGCGTGCGCCGCAAGTGTTTTGTCGCCAACGGCGCGCGGCTCGTGCTGCCCGCCTTCGGCGCCTATACGGGTGGATTGAACGTGCTCAATCCCGCTTTCCGCCCTCTGTTCGGCCAGGGGGATTTCATGGTGTGGATGCTTGGCGGAGCCACCGTCTACCCGGTGCCGCGCGCGCGTCTCGGGGCGGACTGACGGGAAGAAAATTCAGCTCTTGCGGAAGATCGCCGAGGCGGCAAGACCGGCCGCAACCGCCACGATCACCGCAGCGATGCCGTACCACAGCGGGTATTGATAGGCCGACGTGTAGATCAACCGCTCGAACCCTGCCTTGTGAATGCGCAAGGTGGAGCGGTTGTGGCTGAGCACCTCGCCGCCCCGGATCAGATAGACGTCTGTCGCATACTCGCCGACCGGGACATTGGCGGGCAGATCGACAGTCGCGCGGAACAGGCTGCGGCCAACGAAGGTGACGGCCTTTGGATCGCTGACATAGAGGCCCTCGGCCTCCTTCAGACGGATCAAGGCCTCGCGGAAACGCGCCGACTCCTCGGGGGCCGCCTCGCCTTTCACCGCCTCGGGTATCAGCGAGAGGTTGTCGAAGCCAATGCCGTAGGCGCTGAGCACGGCCGGCCGCGCGATGAGTTCCACTTCCTGTGAAGACAGCACCGCGTAGAAGCTGGGCACCTTGGCGAAGGCGCGCGCGTCCTGGTTGATCCACATGCCGAAGACGCGATCCTTGCGGCGCGTGACCACCGGTTGCTCAGGGCCGCGGATGACAACCGCGACATTGTACTGGCCGAGATCGAAGAAGTTGTCCCGGGGCCGGTCGATATTTCCGAAAATCACGATCCGCGCGCCGGAGAAATTGGATTCGATGGCGATGTCGCGCGACGAGATATCGGAGTTGATGGCTTCGCCCGGCGGCGCTGCGTTCGCCGGTGCGGTCGCAAGGGCGCACGAGGCGGCGAACACAAGGGCGAAGGTTTGGCGGCGCATCAGTGCAGCCCCTCATACTGGATGCTGAAGAGTTCGTTCGGCTCAAGAACCAGGTCGAACAGCAGGCGGATGCAGACGCCGAGCACAAGCAGCGCCAGCAGCGCCCTGAGCTGTTCGCCGCGCAGATGCACGCCCGCCCGCGCGCCGAATTGCGCACCTATGACGCCGCCAAGCATCAGCACCAGCGCCAGCACCACGTCCACTGTCTGGTTCGTGGTCGAGTGCAGGACAGTAACGATCGCGGTCACGAAGATGATCTGGAACAGCGACGTGCCGATCACGACGTTGGTGGGAATCTTGAGAAGGTAGATCATCGCCGGCACCATGATGAAGCCGCCGCCCACGCCCATGATGGCCGCCAGCAGGCCGACAAACGCGCCGAGCAGCAGCGGCGGAATCGCGCTGATATAGAGCTTCGACCTCTTGAAGCGCATCTTCAGCGGCAGACCGTGAATCCAGCTGTGCTGGCCGGGCTTGCGGGCCGGAGCGGGGCGCCCTTCCCGGGTCCGCTGTATGGCGCGCAGGCTCTCTATGAGCATCAGCACGCCTATGATGCCGAGAAACGTGACGTAGCTCAGCGAGATGATGAGGCCCACCTGGCCGATCTCGCGCAGTATTTTGACGATCTGCACGCCGAGGACGGCGCCGACAGCGCCGCCGATCAGCAGCACCGTGCCCATTTTCACGTCCACGTTGCCGCGGCGCCACTGCACCAGCGCGCCCGATACCGAAGAGGCGACGATCTGGTTGGCTTCCGTCGCCACGGCGACCGCCGGCGGCACGCCAGAGAACAGCAGCAGCGGCGTCATGAGAAACCCGCCGCCGACGCCGAACATGCCTGAGAGAAATCCCACGGCTGCTCCCATGCCAAAGATGACCAGGATATTCACGGACATCTCAGCGATCGGGAGATAGATCTGGAGCATCAGCGGGAACTTCCAGCACCGCCGGCAAAAACCGCCGGGGCGTGAGGCGTATCATCACGCGGGCCAACGGGAATAACGAGCCCGCTGCAACGTCTTAAACGCCCGGAACGGGCGCTAGTCAACGCTCGCGCGGTAACTTTTTGCAAATAGTGCAACGTTTTGTTGCGGAATCGGGAGACGCCGCTTTTACACGGCGAGAACCGGGGACTAGGTGGCCAGCGCCTTTAGCTTTGCCACCAGTTCCGGTGTCACGCGGCCGGTACTGGCCTGTCCTGAACGGCTTTCGAATCGCTTGATAGCGGACACCGTCTGCGGACCAAGCACGCCATCCGCGATGCCTGCGTCATAGCCCAGCGTGTTCAGCAGCTTCTGGGCCACGGCGACAAGGTCATCGGCGGCGCCGGACGTGTCCTGTCCCGCGGCTGCCGCCGACCAGCCGCCTTCAGGCGGGCGGACGTCGTTGGCCGCGGCGACCGGCTGGTCCGGCCTCCACTGGGCGAGGAACTGGTCGAGCTGCTGGAGCATCTTGGACGACAGCTGCGTGCGGATCTGTTCGCGCCGCTTCTGCGCCTCGCGGTCGCCGCGCGCGGCCGCGGTCGAGAACCAGCGATAGGCCTCGGCCGGGTTCTTTTCCACACCGAGGCCTGTTTCGTAAAGGATTCCAAGGTTGAACTGACTGTCCGCCAGCCCCAGCTGGGCCGCCCGCTGGAACCACGCGGCGGCGTTGGTGTAGTCAGCATTCGAGCTTTCGCCGCTGGACAGCATCACGCCCAGATTGTGCATGGCCTTTACGTGACCCTGCTCCGCTGCCCTTTCATACCAGGCCCTTGCCTTGCCGCGGTCGGCCTCCACGCCCTGGCCCCGCTCATAGAGGGACGCGAGCCGGAACTGCGCCGGGGCAAGCCCCTGGGCTGCCGAACGGGCGAGCCACTGGCTAGCGCGCTCCATGTCCACGGCTACGCCGCTGCCCTTGGAGTAGCGGACGCCGACTTCATATTGGGCGGCCGGATTGCCCCTCGCGGCTGCCAGCCGCAGGGATTCCGGTCCAATGGTTGCTGGGGGCAGGCTTCCGGCCGCCACGCCGCTGACCGTTTCACGTGCATCGGCTGCAGCCGGCGCCGAAACGCGGGTCGCACCGACCGATCCGGTCGTAGCTGTGTCGCGGGCCGGCGCGCGGGCAGGCTCCTCGACCCGGGCCAGCGTGCCCGGCAGACGGTCCGAGACATCCCGTGCGACGGGCGCGGGGGCGATGGCACCGAACATCTCGGCGGCTTTTCTGGAGTTGTCTGG
>JAYZVT010000224.1:0-4439 GCA_036155355.1 Pseudomonadota bacterium | reverse complement strand
ATACTGCTTGCCGTGGGACTCGACCCAGGCGTCGCCGTTGCCCGCCTTGACCAGCTTGTAGGGGACGAGTTTCTTGTCCTTCTCCACCATGGGATCGTCCCAGCGGCGCCCGATCAGGCGCTTGATGGCGAAAAAGGTGTTTTCCGGATTGGTCACCGCCTGCCGCTTGGCCGGCAGACCGACGAGCCGCTCGCCGTCCTCCGTGAACGCGACCATGGACGGTGTGGTCCGGGCGCCTTCGGCGTTCTCGATGACCTTGGGAGTCTTGCCTTCCATGACCGCGACACAGCTGTTGGTGGTGCCGAGGTCAATTCCGATGACTTTGGACATGTCTTCAAAAACCCTTCTCTTGCGGCAGACCGTCCGGGCCTCTGATGGCACCCGGCGCGCCCCGGCAGGCCCCTCGGCCTGTTCGGGTCCGGTCCCCTGACGATTCGGTGAACATAGGTTCGTCCGGTTATATAAGAGGCGGCTCGGAGCGCTGCAAGCATTGGCCTGCGCGGAGGCCTCTCTGGCAAATGCCCCGCGACTTCTGCCGGAAGCCCCCTCGGGGCCGCATTTTTGCCCACGACTCACCGCACTCTGGGCCTTGCTGGGGCCGGGGGTTAAGGTCGCCGTTCAGGCGCCGGAAGGCCCATTGGTCGCATGACTGCCCCCAGAACCCTCGCTTCCCTCCTGCTTGCCCTTGCCACAAATGTGCCCGCGCTCGCGGGTCCACGAGTCGCTGGCTGGGTGGAGCCTGCCTGGATCGGCGACCCGCCGGTCGTGCTGCCCGCCCGTCTTGACACCGGGGCTGAACGCTCTTCGCTCGAGGCGGGAGACATCGTGCTGTTTGACCGCGACGGCCGCGAGTGGGTGCGTTTCGTCCTCGGCATGGCTGGCGGGCGCGAGACCACGCTCGAGCGCCCGGTAGCGGGCTTCGCCGGGCCGGAAGCGTCCGGCGACCGTCCGGTGGTTCGAATGACGCTCTGTGTCGCCGGCAAGCGCGCGGAGGCCGAGTTCGTCATCGCCGACCGCAGCAGCCGCGGCTATCCCGTGCTCATCGGCCGCGCATTCCTCCGGGGCGACATTCTGGTCGATCCCTCCCGCACATTCGCTGCTGCCGACGCCTGCGTCGGGCGCTGAGCCTGCATCCCGCTTTACCCGCGGTTAACCATGCGCGGCCTACCAAGGTCCTGACGCCCCGCGGCCAGACCGGCGCAAACAGCAGGTTGCAGATAAATGCCAGTCAGCCCAACAGCGGTCTTCGGCAACGTACAGCTAGCCCGCAAGCCCGAGGAGGTGTTCAGACTCAACAGCGCGGGCGGCGTCAACGCCAACCAGCTCATCGCCAGGGGATTGAAGCGCGAGATAGACCGCCTGCAGGGTTTCAAGGTGGACATCACGCCCGCCGATGCCAGGCGTCTCGCCGACCTGCAGACGCGCATCGCACGGCTGGAGGCCAACGCCGGCCCGGACGGCCTCTCCACCGACGCCTTCAACGACCGCGCCGCCCTGTTCCGCGAGGCCTATGACATTCTCGGCAAACCCTATGTGGACATCGACAAGGACCCGACGCTGAAGCAGCTCGTCGGCCTCGTCGACACCCTGCTCGAGCCCAAGCTTAATCCGGCAAGTCGTCAACGGCTGGAGAACCTGCGCAAGCTGGAAGAGAATTATTTCAACCAGTTCTCCCGCGGCAACACCAGCAAGACGCTGGCCGCCCGCATCGCCAATGTGCAGCAGCAGATCAAGGTGCTCACCCCGCCGCGCAAGATCAAGGAGTTGAACTTCGAGGAGCGGGCTGCCTACGACAAGATCGTGGAGCAGATCAATCTCCGTGCGGGGCAGGAATATCTCATGCCCGCCGCCAAGCGTGAAAAGGCCGAGCGGCTCGCGGAGACCATGGCGACGCTGGGCGGCTGACCGGCGACCGATGTTTGGCCGGGCCATGGTCTCGGGCTAGTCTGGCTTCCGGAACCGAACCGGACGCCGCGCCCCGCATGGATCAGCCCGCCAGCAAGAAGCCCCCGCCGAAGCACCGTCGCAAACGGCTCTCCGGCATCGAGCGCAGCACCGCACCGGGCGCCATTCCCGGCACGCTGGAGCCGCTCGCTGGTGCCCATGCGCCCGTCGTCACCATCGTCTCATATGGTCCGGGCGGATCCACCGAGCACAAGTTCACCACCGTCGAGGCCCTGGGCAAGCTGCGCGGGCTCAAGCCGGTCCTTTGGATCGATGTTTCCGGTCTCGCCGACGCCACGCTCATCGCCGAACTCGGCAAACTGTTTGGTCTTCACGCGCTGGCGCTGGAGGACGTCATCAATGTGCACCAGCGCCCCAAGGTCGAGGAATACAAGGGCCACATGTTCATCGTCGCCCGCATGGTCCACAGCGAAGAGCGCACGGAGACGGAGCAGTTCTCCTGTTTCCTCGGCCGCAATTTCCTGCTCACCTTCCAGGAGCGTCACGGCGACTGTTTCGGCCCGGTGCGGGAGCGCATCCGCTCCGCCCGCGGACGCGTCTGCAAGCTTGGCCCCGACTATCTCTGCTACGCGCTCATCGACGCCATGATCGACGGCTATTTCCCCGTGCTGGAGCGTTACGGAGAAGTGCTGGAACGTCTGGAGGACCAGGTGGTCGAGTCGCCCCGGTCCAGCAATGTGCGCGACCTGCACGAACTGAAGCGCGAGCTGCTTCTGCTGCGCCGCGCCGTCTGGCCGCACCGCGAAATGGTCAACGCGCTCATCCGCGAGGAGAACCCGGTGATCGAGGCGCAGACCCGCGTCTACCTGCGCGACTGCTATGATCACACCATCCAGCTCATGGATATCGTCGAGACCTACCGCGAAATCGCTTCCGGCCTCGTGGACGTCCACATTTCCTCCGTCAGCGCGCGCCTGAACGAGATCATGAAGGTGCTGACCATCATCGCCACCATTTTCATCCCGCTGGGTTTCATCGCCAGTCTCTACGGCATGAATTTCGACACCGCCGCATCGCCATGGAACATGCCGGAGCTGAAATGGTATCTGGGCTACCCCTTCGTGCTTGCGGTGATGGGCGTCATCGCCGGCGGGCTGCTGTGGTACTTCTGGCGCAAGGGCTGGCTCGGCGGCGACAGGCTTGGCCCGCGCTGAGCCATGCGGCATCTGCCAGGCCTTCTCGATGCTTCCGCGCAGGTGAGCCTGCTGACCGGCATCACCGGAGTCATCGCCGCCGCGCCTCTATTCACACCTGTCATGCCGCGTACCGGCAAGCCGTTCTCTGTGCGCATGACCAATTGCGGGCCGCTCGGCTGGGTATCGGACCGTGAGGGCGGCTACCGCTATCAGCGCCAACATCCCGTCACCGGCGCACCCTGGCCGCCGATGCCTGAAATGCTGCTCGACCTGTGGAAGGAGGTTGCCGGCTACCGGGCGCCGCCCGAAGCCTGCCTTGTCAACTACTACGCACCGGGCGCGAAGATGGGCCTGCACCGGGACGAAGACGAGAAGGACTTCGATGCCCCGGTCCTCTCCGTGTCGCTTGGAGACGGCGCACGTTTCCGCGTCGGCGGCCGTGAGCGCCGTGGCGCAACACGGTCCTTCAGGCTGGATTCGGGCGATGTCTTCGTGCTGGAAGGAGAAAGCCGTCTCGCCTTTCACGGCATAGACCGCATCTTTGCCGGCACCAGCGACCTGCTGCGTGCCGACTTCCCCGAAGGCGGGCGCATCAACCTGACGCTGCGGCGTGTGACGCAGCCCTAGCGAATGATGGGTGCCGGGCGGTCGTCGTCGTCCCTGCGTCCAAGCTCGCCCCTCAGCCGCGCCCATATCCTGCTGAACTGGCCGGAAATGGCGGCGACTCCGATGATGACGCCCGCGAGGCCGAGGACGACGCGCCATGTCAGCGGTTCGGACAGGATCATCATGCCGAACAGCACCGCGAATCCCGCCCGCAGATAGCTGGCGGTCACGGTGTTTAGCGAGCCGACGCGCGCCACCAGATAGAAATAGATCATGAATGTCAGCCCGGAGCCCGCGACACCGAGATAGACAATGGACAGCAACGCTTCCCGTGTCGGCTCAAGCGACAGTGGGTCCTCAAGGAGGAAAGCAATGGGGACGAGCGCCAGTGCGGCAAGCCCGAGTGTGCCGGCAGCGGTTACTTCCGGCGCCACTCCGGCGAAATGCCGCCCATGAACCGCCGACATGGCGTATCCCAGCGTGCCCAGCAGCAGTACGGCCTCAGCCAGCACATGGGCGCCAAGGCCCGCGAGCGCATCGATGCCGATGATCCCGAGTACGCCGCCCAGGCCAATCACGGTGCCGAACAGGCGTTCCGCGCCAGCGCGCTCATGGCGCGTCCACAGCGCTGTTATCAGGAACACGACTATGGGCGAGGCGGAGTTGATGATGCCTGCCAGCCCTGCCGAAACGAACTGCTGGCCCCATGAAAAGGCGGAAAAGGGCAGCATG
>JAYZVT010000223.1:0-2747 GCA_036155355.1 Pseudomonadota bacterium | reverse complement strand
AATCCTCGTCCGCCAGGTGAAACGCCTCCTCGTTGCCGGAATCCGCCATTTCCTGCTGGCGCTGTATGATGGCCCGCATTTCCATGATCCGGCTCTCGCTGGCGAACTCGGTGGCCGCGCGCACGGTGACTTCTTCCAGCGCGCATCGCGCCACGAGCGCCTCGCGCAAGACGGCAAGCGGGATACGCGCCACGAAGGTGCCGGACTTGGGAGCGACGTCCACCAGCCGGTCCTCGACCAGCCGCAGGACCGCTTCGCGCACGGGCGTGCGGCTGACGCCGTACTGGGTGGTGAGTTCACGCTCGACAATCGGCGTGCCGGGCACCATCGCCATGGTCACGATGGCATGACGAAGTTCGCGATAGACAATGTCGGAACTCTTTTCGGCATGGCGCACCCGCAGCAGCCGGCTCACATCGGGCGCCGTATTGGCTGCCCTGGGCTTGCGCGTTCCCGTCATTGGGCCGCCGGTATCCAACTCCGTCATGGCGCCGCTGCTTTCTCCCTGGCCAGTGTTTCCAATTCCCGTTTCCTGCGGCCGGCCAAGCGGCTCGCAAGCCCGCCCGCGAGCGCAGGTCTACAGCCACTTGCGCCGCTCATCAATCTAGTATATCAAATATATCTTGTATACCAGATATTTTTGCGACGCCCGCTGGCAACCGGAACACCGTCCGCGGGCAACTGGGAGGAGAAAATGACAGCACGCATTCTCAGGCCGGCATTGCTGGCCGCGATCGCCATCTGCGTCGGCTTCGGCAGCGCAACGGCGGCAACACTCAAATGGGCCCATGTCTACGAAGAGGGCTCGGACTACCACAAGCAGGCCGAATGGGCGGCCGAGGAAATCAAGAAGCGCACCGACGGGCGCGTGGAGATCAAGGTCTTCCCTGCATCGTCGCTGGGCAAGGAGGTCGAGATCAACGAAGGCCTGGGCATTGGTGCGGTAGACATCATCTATACCGGTCCGAGCTTCGTGGAGCGCTATTACGGCCCGATGGCGATTTCGGATTATCCGTTCATCATGCGCGGCTTCGACCACTGGAAGGCCTACCGTGCAAGCGAGCTGTTCCAGGATCTTTCCGCCGGTTACAAGGATGCAACCGGCCACACCGTGGCGGCGCTCGTCTATTACGGGCAGCGGCATGTCACGTCGAATTTTCCGATCCTGAAGCCGGAGGACATGAAAGGTCTGAAGATCCGCGTGCCGAACTCGCCGGTCATGCTGATGTTCCCCAACGCGGTGGATGCCAATCCCACGCCGATGGCGTTCTCCGAAGTTTACCTGGCGCTCCAGCAGGGTGTGGTGGACGCACAGGAAAATCCTCTCCCCACCATCCAGTTCAAGAAGTTCTACGAGGTCCAGTCCAACATCAACCTCACCGGACACCTGCTCAATTCACTGATCATCATCGTTTCGGAAACCGCGATGGGCCAGCTCGGTGACGATTCCGACACCGTCCAGGAAGTGTTGCGCGAGGCGGCCGCGAAGGTCTCCGACAGCATTTTCCAGGCCGAAAAGGATCTGGTGGCCTGGTTCCGCGACAAGGGCATCACCGTCAACGAGGTTGACCGCAAGCCCTTCCAGGACGCCGTGCTGCCGAAGCTTACGGATTGGGACAAGGTGCCGTATGACAAGGAGCAGTTCGACCGACTTCAGGCTCTCTGAGGCGAGTCGGCAATCGCGGAAAGCGGCATGAGCAAAGTGCCTGTCGACAGGACGGGAAGGGAGCGTGAGGGCAAGCCAGCTCGCTCCTTTCCCCTTGCTTCAGACGATGGCGGATCTCTCGACATCAGGCTGGTGGACCTGCCCGGCCTGGTGGCGCTCTGGGGCCTGGCCATCATCGTGTTCCTGCAGTTCTTCACCCGCTATGTGCTCAACGACAGCCTTGCCTGGACCGAGGAGATCGCACGTTACGTCCTGATCCTGGTCGCGTTTTTCGGCGCCGTCACCGTGACACGCAAGGGTACCCACATTTTCCTGGAATTCTTCTACCGCTACCTGCCGTCGCGCGCGGGCAAGTGGCTCGCCGTGGCGATGGAAGGGCTCACCTTCGCCTTTTTCGGATACATGGCCTGGGTGGCGGTGGAACTTGCCATGAAGACGAAAACCAAGATGGCGTCGGCCGAGATTCCCAAGAGCCTGGTCTACTGGGGCGTCGCCGCGGGGCTGGCGGCCATGGCGGTATTCTCGCTGATCTGGCTCATCCGAAAGATTCGGCAGCGTCCCGACGAGGTCGTGCGCGATATCGAGGCGCACGCGCTGGCCGACATCCATGATTGACCGAAGGTCGCACGCATGACGCTGGTCTTGATGTTCGTCCTGCTGTTCGCGTTGCTGATCGCGGGCGCGCCCATCGCCGTGGCGCTCGGCGTCTCCTCGCTCTTCTTCATCTGGACGACGGGCATGCCGGACCTCGTCGTCCTGCACAACATGGTCAACGGCATCAACTCCTTCCCGCTGATCGCCGTGCCTTTCTTCATCCTGGCCGGCCATCTGATGAACACGTCCGGCATCACGACCAAGATCTTCATCTTCGCCCGCGCCGCCGTCGGCTGGATGCATGGCGGGCTCGGCCATGTGAATGTCGGCGCAAGCGTCATCTTTGCAGGCATGTCGGGCGCGGCCACGGCGGATGCGGGCGGCCTCGGCAATATCGAGATCAAGGCAATGCGCGATGCCGGCTACGATACGGATTTCTCCGTCGGCATCACGGCCGCCTCCTCGACGATCGGGCCGATCATTCCGC
>JAYZVT010000222.1:0-5042 GCA_036155355.1 Pseudomonadota bacterium | reverse complement strand
GCCAGCCATTGAGCAACTGAAGGCCGCCGGCCTTGATGTCTCTGGGCCTCATCCCGCCGACGCCGTTTTTCAGCCTCGCCAGCGGCGCCGCTTCGACGCGATTGTCGCCATGTATCACGATCAGGCGCTCATACCGATCAAGGCTCTCGCCTTCGACACTGCCGTCAACGTCACGCTCGGCCTGCCCTTTGTCCGCACGTCGCCCGATCACGGCACCGCCTTCGACATTGCCGGGACCGGCAAGGCCGAGGCCTCCAGCCTGATATCGGCTATCCTGCTTGCCGACAGGCTTGCCGGGCGCAGGGCGAGCGCATCTTGAACGGTCCAGCGGACGACGGGCTACCTCCCTTGCGCGAGGTCATCGCGCGACACGGCTTGTCCGCCCGCAAGAGTCTCGGACAGAACTTCATCCTTGATCTGAACCTGACCCGCCGCATTGCCCGCGCGGGCGGGCCACTGGATGGCGTCACCGTCGTCGAGGTGGGCCCGGGACCGGGCGGACTGACCCGCGCGCTTCTCGCCGAAGGGGCAGCGCGAGTCCTTGTCATAGAGCGCGACAGCAGATGCATACCCGCCATTGAGGAAATCTCGGGCCGCTACCCCGGCCAGGTCCGCATTGTCGAGGACGATGCCCTGAAGGTGGACTGGACTCGTTTGGCCAAACCACCCGCGCGCATTGTCGCCAATCTGCCCTACGGCGTGGCGACGGAACTGCTGCTGCGGTGGCTCAGCCTCGATCCCTGGCCGTCCTGGTTCGACCGTCTCGTGCTGATGTTCCAGAAGGAAGTCGCCGAGCGCCTGGTCGCAGCACCCGGCACCAAGGCCTATGGACGGCTGAGCATACTGACCCGGTTCCGAACGTCGGCCCGTATCGCATTCACGCTGCCGCCGCGCGCATTCACGCCGTCGCCCAAGGTGGAGTCGGCCGTGGTCGTCCTTGAACCAAGACCCACCCCATACCCCGGTGTCTCGCTCAGGGCACTGGAGCGCGTCACGGCGTCGGCCTTCGGTCAGCGCCGCAAGATGCTGCGCGCCGCTCTGAAGACACTCGTGTCATCGCCCGAAGACCTGCTGAGGAACGCGGAAATCCAACCGACCCGTCGCGCCGAAGAACTGGACCTGGCCGAATTCTGTGCGCTGGCCCGCGAATTCGAGATCGTGAGCCGCTGAAACCATTCTAGCGCCCCGGCGTCAGCCCTCGCAGCAGATTCTTGATGAATCCCTCCAGGCCGTACCGCCGCTGGCGGCGCAGTCGCTCCGCGCGGACGATCGCCTTGATCGCCGTGAGACATTCTTCGACGTCGTCATTGACGAGAACATAGTCGTAGTCCTGCCAGTGCTGGATCTCGTTGCTGGCGCCGGCCATTCGCCGGCGCACCACGTCGTCAGAGTCCTGCGCGCGCATGCGCAAACGCTCTTCCAGCGCCTGTCCGGAAGGGGGGAGGACGAAGATTGTCACAGGCCGTTGCCTGACGTTCTCGTTGCGCAGATTGCCGTCACCGTAGGTTTCCTTCAGCGCGCGGGCGCCCTGCCAGTCAATATCGAACAACACGTCGCGCCCCGAATTCAGAGCATCTTCGACAGGACCACGCGGTGTTCCGTAGTCGTGATCGAAAACTCGAGCCCATTCGAGAAACTCGCCCGCTTCGCGCATCTCGGCGAATTTTTCAGCCGCAACGAACTGGTAGTCCTTGCCATCCACTTCGCCGGGCCGCTTGGGCCGTGTCGTCGCCGAAATCGACATTTCGATCTCACCGTCGTCCGCCAGAAGCCGGCGCGACAGCGTCGTCTTGCCCGCGCCCGACGGCGAGGACAGCACCAGCATGAGCCCATGGCGGGCAATGGTCGTGTGCGGCCTACTCAATGTTCTGAACCTGTTCCCGCATCTGGTCGATGACGGCTTTGAGCGCGAGCCCGGCACGCGTCAGCTCCACGTCATTGGACTTGGAGCAGATGGTGTTGGCCTCCCGGTTGAATTCTTGGGTGAGGAATTCAAATCTGCGCCCCACCGGCTCCTTGCTGTCGAGAAGATCGAGCGCCGCAGCGACATGCGCCCTGAGCCGTTCGATTTCTTCCTGAATGTCCGCCTTGGTCGCCAGCAATACCGCTTCCTGGTGCAGACGGTCCGCATCGAGCGCCTTGTCCTGCCGCAAGCGCTGAAGCAGCTCCTTCAGCCGTGCTTCGATCGCCTTCGGGGTCCGGGCGGGCGATGCCTCGATCCGGGCGACAAGCGCCTCGATCTCCGAAATCTGCGACCGCAGCACGGTTTCCAGACGCCCGCCCTCCGCCAGGCGCATCTGCCCGAGATTGCCCAGCGCCACAGCCAGATCCTCGAGCATGGACTTGTTGCGCGCCTCCTGCGCCTCGGCATCTTCTTCGGTTTCGCCGGATTCGAGCACGCCCCTGATGGACAGCAGCCCGTCGATGGTCGGCGGCGCCGCACCGGTCAGTTCGCCCGCGCGCCTCACTGCCTCGGCCACCTGGAGCAGAACCGCTTCGTTCAGGCGAACCGTGCCAGCTCCGTTTTCCCTCTGCATGTTGAGCGAAACAGCTACATTGCCGCGCGCCAGCCGGGACTTGCAGCAGTCGCGAATTTGCTGCTCGAGCGCCTCCATGCCCGGCGGCAGGCGCAGGCGGATATCCAGACCCTTGCCATTGACCGAACGAATATCCCAGCGCCACTGCAAAGCGCCAATCGACCCATCCTGGCTGGCAAAGCCTGTCATGCTGCTGATCGGCATATCCCCGTCCCGGTCCGGCAGAATCACACAGAGAATAAAGTGTCGCCGCATTTCCGCGAGCGGGAAAGTACCTCTTCCCGCTGTTGCGGGGCAGCCGGCCCGAGGGCGACAATACCGGCTATCTGACGCGGGGATTGCGCTTGGGCAGCGGCACATCGCCCGCCGGGGCGCCGGCGGCCCCGGGCAGCACAGCAGCCGGCGCCGTGGTGGTAGGCGTGGCGGCAGGGGCGGGAAGCTGCAAAACGCCGTTGGGCAGGATGGAGGCCGCGTCTATACCGGGCAACTCGATCAGGTTGACGGTTCCCGGGATAGCTGGAGCCCCGCCACCAGCGGGCGGCGCACCACTGGTCAGCGCACCATTGGGAGCGGCATTCTCGGTTCCGGCAGCGGGAGCCTGTGTCTGCGTTTCCGTGCCGGCGGCCGCAGCGGCCTTCTTGGCTTCTTCCTCTGCCTTGGCGGCTTCCGCCTTCGCGCGCATTTCCTTCTCGATCTCCCGCCACTTCGCGACCTTGGTGCGATGCTCGTCCAGCGTGGCCGAGAAGGCGTGTCCGCCAGTGCCGTCAGCGACGAAATAGATGTCCTTGGTCTCGGCCGGATTAAGCACGGCCTCGATGGCCGCCCGGCCCGGATTGGCGATGGGTGTCGGTGGCAGACCGTCGATCTGGTAGGTGTTGTAGGCGGTCTTGGCTTCGATCTCCGACCGCAGGATCGGCCGCCCGAGCGACCCCTGACCCCCCACGATACCATAGATGATCGTCGGGTCCGACTGCAGCCGCATCTTCTTATCGAGGCGGTTGATAAACACCTTGGCGATGCGCGCGCGCTCGTCGGCGCGGCTCGTTTCTTTTTCCACGATTGAGGCGAGCACCAGCGCCTCGTCGGGCGTCTTGATCGGCAGACCCTTCGCGCGGCCATCCCAGATCCGCGCCACAAACTTGCGCTGCTCCGCCGCCATTCGCTCAAGCAGCTCCTGTTTGGTCATACCGCGCGCATATTTATACGTGTCCGGCAGCAGCGAGCCTTCGGCAGGAACGGCCGCGATCTCTCCTTCGAGTCCCGACTCCGCGTTGAGACGCTCGACGATCTGCTGGCTGGTAAGTCCTTCCGGAATACTGACCTTGTAGAGCACAGCCTTCCCTTGCACGAGCTTGTCCAGCACATCGCGCATACTGGCGCTCTTGCGGATTTCATATTCGCCCGCTTTCAGCTTGTCCTGCGCCTTGAAATAGATGACGCTCGCCACGAAGATGCGGCGATCCTGAATGATGCCTTCTTCTTCCAGCCGCGCTGCAATTTCCTTAACCCCCTCGCCCTTGGGGATGACAATGACCGTCGAATGGTCCAGCGGTCCTGGCGTGTCGAACTGCGACTTCGCGTAATAGATCAGTCCGCCAATGCCGACGAGCCCGATGACGAGCAGCGTCATCAGGGCGTTCATGATCATCAGGAGCGGGTGTGGTCGCCGGCGCACTTTTCGCATCTTAGGTGGTTCAGGCGCTTTGGCAGGTTCCAGCGCTTCAGCCGGGCTACGTGGGCGCGCATTATGCCGCAAGTCATCGTTGGCCGCGCTCGACGTCAACGCTGCTTCGAGGGCCTCCCTGTCTGAATTGTCTCCCTCGCTGTGCATTCCTACTCGCGTCTTTGACAATTTGGACCAGAAATTCCGATTCAAATATGGCGAAAGGACGGAACCCTCATGCGGTCAGGCCGCCTCGCCGTTCACCCGGCGCAGCACCAGCGAAGCATTGGTTCCGCCAAATCCAAAGGAATTGCTCAGCACCGTATCCACCTTGCGCTTCGAGGCCTTGTGCGGCACCAGATCGATGGCCGTCGCCACCGAGGGGTTGTCCAGGTTGAGCGTCGGGGGGATGATGTTATCCCGGATCGTCAGTGCCGAGAATATCGCCTCCACGGCACCTGCCGCCCCAAGCAGATGTCCAATTGCCGACTTGGTGGACGACATGACGAGCTTGCCTGCGGCATTGCCGAAAACACGTTCGACCGCTCCCAGTTCCAACTCATCGCCCATGGGCGTGGAAGTGCCATGGGCATTCACATAGTCGATGTCCGCGGGCTTGATTCCGGCGCGCTTGATCGCCGCCATCATGCAGCGGTAGGCGCCATCGCCATCCTCGGCCGGCGCTGTAATATGGAAAGCATCGCCAGACAGGCCATAGCCGATCACTTCGGCATAGATGCGCGCGCCACGCGCCTTGGCATGTTCCATTTCCTCCAGCACAACGACCCCGGCGCCCTCGCCCATGACGAAGCCGTCGCGGTCCTTGTCGTAGGGGCGCGAAG
>JAYZVT010000221.1:0-6692 GCA_036155355.1 Pseudomonadota bacterium | reverse complement strand
CGGCGGACAGCGTACCGCGAACGATCTCGATGCGCTCGTTGCTGCCGGGATCCAGCTGTTTGAAATTGTAAGAGCCGCCACGGCTGTTGGTGGGATCTTTGACGCGCACTCCGTCAATCAACACGACGGTGAAATTCGGGTCGGCGCCGCGCAGATAGACCGAACTGACGCCACCCCGCCCGCCCGGTTGGTCGATATGCAGGCCGGGCGTATCGCGAAGCAACTCCACGACGCTCGATGGGCGGCGGGCGTCGATCATTTCCCGGGTGATGACCGTGGTGCCAGCGCGCGTGGCACCCGTGGACGCGCCTGTCTGGTCAGTGGGCAGCCAGGTGCCGGTCACGACGATCGGATTGAGGTCTATCGGTGCGGTGTCCTGCGCGCCGACGGGCAACGGCAGGGCCAGAAACAGGCCTGCGAGGGCCGGCAGGCCCCAGATTTCCCGCTGAAAGTACGCCATACTGCCCCCGCCCACTCCGGGACTTCTTCTCAGCTTTTGATGGATTATGGACGGACGGCGAAGGGCCTAACAACAAGGAATTCGGACCTATTGCCACAGGCGATCGGGCCGCCCGTTGCGGCCGGTGCCATGATTCTGGCCAGCTAGAAGCTAACTGCCCAACAAACCGGTTTCGCTGCCGTCCGGCTTGGATGGCATGGTGATGCCCGCAGTTGTTTCGCTAGCCGTGTCGGCGCGGGCCAGGTTCGGCACCTCATCGGCAACAGGTTGCGCCGCCGCCCTCCCGATCTGATTGGCGAACATAGCGCGGAACTCCCTTGGCTTGGGCGCGAACAGCGTCTCGCCTTCCTCGCGGGCCGCCTGCCGCAGCGACTCCAGCCGGCATTCACAGGTCGTGAGCAGCTCATCACGCTCCATGTCGCTGCCGAATTTCACCTTCCCCGCCTTCACCGCCTCGACCAGCATGTGCAGGTCGTGATCGTCGCCGAGCAACTGGGACAGCCGCTGCGCCTTGTCGATGCGGACATCGAGCGCCGGATTGCCCAATCCCGCGAATAGCTGCATCTGACGCCAGTGGCGCTGCATGGGCTTGCGCCACTCGTGATAAGCCTGCGCCTGACCGGTTTCCATGGCGAGGCGGTAGCTCTTGCGCGCCTGACGGTAGGTGTTAGTGACGCCTTCCTCGATCATCACCCACTTGTTCTTGAGCTTGAGCCGGGCAAACCGCGATTGCGCCTTTTTCAGACGCTCCACCACGCGCGCCATCGCGCCTTCGTCCATCCCGCGATTGACGCTGGCCACACGGGCGCCCAGCTCCTTGCGCAGGCGCTCGGCGGCGGACAGCAGTCCACCGGTTGTCCCCAGCTTATCCACAGTTTCCATCATGGCGTGTGCATCGCGCACGCGCGCAAGATTGCGGGCGATCTTGCGAATGCGCCTGTCCTCGCGCTCGAAACGCTTGCCCGACATGGCCGGTTGGGACAGGGCCAGCAGCGCGCGGCTGCGCTTGAGGCACTTGCGGGCTTCATGAATGCTGCGGTCCAGTCTGTCGGGGCCGGTGAGCCGGCTGATGGCATCGCCAAGCTGCTCGCAGCCCAGACGACTGATTTCCTTGCCAACCTTTTCGGTCGGCTTCAAGACGAACGCCATGTCATTCCCCGCAACCTGCGCACACGCAAATTACCGCGGGGACTGTTGCGTTGCGTCCCGGCGATCGCGGTGGCGTCAAAACATTGCAGCGCGAATCCGCGCATTACTGACTGTCACAATCAAGCAAAGAATCTGCTGGAAAATTCCGTTGGCGAGGGAAGTGCTCCGATGCGTCTCTAACTCACCACAGCCAGCCACTGCTCCACGCGATGCTCCGGATACGGATGCGTGACCAGATCGGTCACCACGGCGAGCGAGTCAGCGCCCGCGTCGAGTGCGCCCTGTGCGCACTCAACCGTGAGGCCGCCGATGGCGACGAGCGGACAATCGACGAGAGACTTCCATTCGCGCAAGCGATCGAGGCCCTGCGGGCTCCACTTCATCTTCTTTAGTCTGGTCTCGTAGATCGGTCCAAGCGCGACATAGTCCGCGCCGGCGTTCAGTGCGATTTCCAGTTCCGAGCGGTCATGGGTGCTGATACCTACTTTCAGTCCCGCCTTGCGGATCGCCGGCATGTCGGCCGCGGCAAGATCCTCCTGGCCGAGATGTATCCATTGTGCGCCGAGATCGATGGCGTCGCGCCAGTAGTCGTTGACAATCAACAGGCAGCCGTGAGCCGAACAGATGGCGAGACTTTCGGCAATCTGGCGGCGGACTTCGGAAGGTTCGGCGTCCTTCAGGCGCAGCTGCACACATTTGACGCCGCAGGGAACCAGGCGCCGCAGCCAAAGGGAATCCGGCAGCACCGGATAGAATTCATGAAGCATTGTCGAGCTTGAAGAAGGGCGTCCCGGCTACCGGCGTTGACGGCACTGCCATGTCGCGCGGCTCCATCAGCCCGGACAGGAAGGCCTTGCGGCCAGCCGATACACCTTGCGCGAAGGCCTCGGCCATGCCGGCGGGATCGCCGGCCTTGGCGACGGCCGTGTTCAGCAGTACGGCGTCATAACCCAATTCCATCGCCATTGCCGCATGGGAAGGGGCGCCGATGCCCGCGTCCACGATCAGCGGCGTTTCCGGGAAATAGGCGCGCATGCTTTTCAGCGCCGCCGGGTTGGCCAGGCCCTGGCCGGATCCGATGGGTGCGCCCCAGGGCATCAACACCTCGCAGCCCGCCTCGAGCAGCCTGTCTGCGGCCGACAGGTCCTCGGTGGTGTAGGGAAAGACATCGAAGCCCTCGCCGGAGAGAATGCGTGCGGCCTCCACGAGTCCGAAGAGATCGGGTTGCAGCGTATCGTCATTGGCGATGACTTCCAGCTTCACCCAGGTCGTGTCGAATAGCTCACGGGCCATCTGCGCGGTGGTGACGGCTTCCTTGACGGTGCGGCAACCGGCGGTATTGGGCAGCACGCGCACGCCCAGCTCCTTAATGAGTTCCCAGAAGCGCTGGCCGGTTCGTTCGCGCGCGCCTTCGCGGCGCAGCGATACGGTGACGATCTCCGCGCCTGACGCCTTGACGGCGTCATGCAGCACCTGCGGCGAGGGATATTGTGCCGTGCCGAGCAGGAGCCGTGAGGCGGCCTCGAATCCGTATAGGTGCAACTTCATCCGCCCTGCCTCGGCGCAACGATCTCGATACGGTCGCCCTGCGCGATCATGCGCTGCCCGCGCGCGGCCTCCGGCACGAAGTCGCCATTAACGGCCGTGGCAATGCGGGCTTCGGAGAAGCCGAGCGCGGTGCAAAGCTCTGCGAGCGTCGCCGCCGCCGTTTGCGTCACCTCACCGTTCACTACTATCCGCAACGAAGACCTCCGGATGGCGTGCGCCCGTTTCGACCCAGGCCACTGTCAACTCGGCCAATGCCGGCGCCAGCAGGAAGCCGTGCCGGAAGAGGCCGTTTACATATATATGGTCACTCCTGACAACAATCCTTGGAAGATTATCAGGAAATGAGGGCCTCAGACCTGCGCCAAATTCGACGATCTGCGCTTCCCCAAACGCAGGGTGGAGCGCATAGGCCGTGGACAGCAGCTCCAGGGCCGAGCGCAGGGTGACGGGGCCGGCTTCCTCGCTCTCGATCTGCGTGGCTCCGATCATGAAGCGGCCGCCGCCCCATGGAACAACATAAATGGGGAAACGGGGGTGGAGCAGGCGCACAGGCCGGTTGAGGCGGATCTCGGGCGTGGAGACCACGACCCGCTCGCCGCGCACGCCGCGCAGACCGGAGAGCACATCCCTGGCATCCAGCCCGCGGCAATCGATGACGAGTTCGCCTGACGAATTGCCGAGTGCAACGCCGAATTGTATCTCGGCGCCTGCTTCGCGGGCAGCGTCCAACAGATATGCCATCGCGGATTCGGGCTGCACATGGCCTTCGCCCGGATAGAAAAGTCCGGAAGTGAAGCGCCCCTCCAGATCCGGCTCGAGCTTCGCCAGCTTCTCGGCATCGACGGCCTCATGGCCCTCGGTCAGGCGCGCGAAGCGGGTCAGTTCCTTTCGGTCGCGGGACTGCGCCAGCACCAGCGAGCCGTCGAAACGGGCCTCGGGATAGGCCTCGCGCCACAATTCCAAGGCGCGCAGGCCAAGATCGCGCACGATCGCATCCGCGGATTCCGTTTCGCACCAGGGCGCGAGCATGGCGCCGCCATAGCGGCTGGCGGACCGGGCGAAGGGCTCGCTGCTGCGCTCGACCAGCCTGACGCGGTGACCGGCGCGGGCGAGCAGCAGAGCATGCCACAGTCCGACAATGCCGGCTCCGGCGACGGTTATGGTTCGTTGGCTCACGATGGCGGATCCGAACGTGCTGCTGCGCCCTCCGGGCTAGCGCCTTGGCCCGCCGGGGACAACTGTTTTGCGCGCGGCGTGGTCAATCGCCCAGCGCCACGCCCTCGCGGCGCGGGTCCGCGCCGCCCTGGAGGCCCTGTCGCGTGACCACGATGCTGTGCGTGCCGCTGGTCATGGGCAGTTCGCGCACCTCATGCCCCTTGGCCGCGAGTGCTGCGGAGATGCCTGCCGCCGAACCGGTCTCGATTTCGAAGGGGCCGTTGCGGCTGCCAAAGTTCGCCAGCGCAGCAGAGGCTTGGGCATCAAGTCCCCAGTCCAGATGGGCGATCAGTGTCTTCACCACATAGAGGATGATGCGGCTGCCGCCGGGAGAACCCGTGACCATACGCAGGCGGCCGTCGGCATCGAAGACGAGGGTGGGCGACATGGAACTGCGCGACCGCTTGCCGCCTTCGACACGGTTGGCGACGGGGCGTCCATCCTTCGACACGGGCTGGAAGGAAAAATCGGTCAGCTCGTTGTTGAGGAGGAAGCCCCCGACCATAATGCCCGAGCCAAAGCCGGACTCGATGGTGGTGGTCATGGCGGCGGCGCGGCCCTGGGCATCCACGACAGAGATGTGACTCGTTCCCGCGCTCTCCAGCGTTGCATCGGCGCCAAATGCGCCCTCCTTGGCACCGGGCGGCTTGCCCGGTCGCGCCTTCTGCATTGCTCGCTCCGGGTCAATGCCCATGGCGCGCTCGGCGAGATAGGCGGTCTCGGTCAGCCCGGAGGGAACGGGGACGAAATCCGGATCGGCGACATAGCGGTCGCGGTCTGCATAGGCGAGCTTCTCGGCTTCCGCGATCAGATGCAGCGCCGCCGCGGCGAGCGGCTCGTGGCCAAGGTCCTGCGCCTCCAGCATCTTCAGTGTGGCGGCGACCGTGCTGCCTCCCGAGGAGGGCGGGCCCATGCCGCAGATCTTCCAGACGCGATAGTTGACACAGAGCGGCGGTCTGGCGAGGGCGCGGTACGCGGCTATGTCGCCCGCCGTCATGTCGCCGGCGCTGTGCGGCGCGGCATTCACGGCGGCGACGATCGCGCCGGCGAGTTCGCCTTCATGCAGGACCTTTGCACCTTCGATGGCGACGCGGCGCAAGGTAGCGGCGAGGGCGGGATTGTGCAGCAGGTATCCGGCCGGGCGGGCCTTGCCCTCGCCGTCGAAATAGAGGGCGCGCCCGTCCGCAGAGAAGCTGTCAGCGCCAGCCCAGTCCAGCAGACGGGCGAGGCGAGGCGAGACGGGGAAGCCCGACTCGGCAAGTTCGATGGCGGGCGCGAACAGGTCTGCCCAGGGCAGGGCGCCGTGTTGGGCGTGCGCCATTTCCAGCATGCGCAGCAGGCCGGGCACACCGATGGAGCGCCCGCTCTTCACCGCCTCGCGGTATTTCATCGCCTGGTTGTCGGGCCCAAGGAAACGGTCGGGCCGGGCCGCCGCCGGCGCGGTCTCGCGGCCATCAAAGGACGTCACGTCCTTGCCGTCCCAATGCAGCAGGAAAGCGCCGCCGCCGATGCCCGACGACTGCGGCTCGACCAGGTTCAGCACCATTTGCGCGGCGATAGCCGCATCGAGCGCGCTGCCGCCCTTGCGCAGGATGTCGAGGCCGGCCCGGGCAGCATGGGGATTGGCGGCAACGACCATCTGCCTTGAGGCGTGGACCAGCGCCTTGGCCTCGATGCCGCTGGCGGCCTCGGGATCGGCGGCGGAAGGCTGTTGGGCCTGGGCCGCGGGGGACGCCAGCAGGGCAAGCAACGGGGCCAGAAGACGCAACGCTTTCATGGGCGTCACATTAGCCATGGATGGTCGCGGGGTCAGGCGGTTTTAGTGAAAATCCCGTGATTTGGGGATGATGCGGGCGTCGCGGGGATGACGGCGGGGGTGCCAGCCAGCCTTCGGGTCGAGGGGGTTCCCGGTCTTGCCCGCTTGTGCGGGCGGGGCATCGTCTGCTGATGCATTGTCTTGGTTTTCGCCCGCCGCCCGGCGGGCGTTCTTTTTGCGCAAGTCCTGTTCGCCGCGCCATGACCCCTGGTCGGGCTTGCGCACCTCGTCGGCGTTGGCCAGCGGCGCGGGCATGTGCACGTCCTCGCTGAGGCGGGCGAGCCAGCCGCTCCTGTCCTCCAGCCGCGCCGCCACCAGATGGATGATGTCCTCATGGCGCTGGATGCGGCCGCGTATGAGCATCAGCCTTGCGCCCATGACTACCTTGCGGAAGCGCTCCAGCGCCCTGGGCCAGACCACCGCGTTGGCGATGCCGGTCTCGTCTTCCAGAGTGATGAACACGACGCCCTTGGCGGTGCCGGGGCGCTGGCGCACCAGCACCAC
>JAYZVT010000220.1:0-4894 GCA_036155355.1 Pseudomonadota bacterium | reverse complement strand
CGACGCGCACGCGCGAGGCGAAGTTGGTCAGGAACAGCGCTTCCTCGACGGCGGTGTTGCCGCCGCCAATGACCAGCACTTCCTTGTTTTTGTAAAAGAAGCCGTCGCAGGTCGCGCAGGCGGAGACGCCGTAGCCCTTGAATTTCTCCTCGGAGGGCAGGCCGAGCCAGCGGGCCTGGGCGCCAGTGGCGATGATGAGGGCGTCGCAGGTGTATTGCGTGCCGGAGTCGCCGCTGAGCCGGAAGGGCCGCTTCTTCAGGTCAACCGAGACGATATGGTCGGTGACGACATCGGTGCCGACATGGGCGGCCTGGGCCTGCATCTGCTCCATCAGCCAGGGGCCCTGGATGACGTCGGCGAAGCCCGGGTAGTTCTCCACGTCGGTGGTGATGGTCAGCTGCCCGCCCGGCTGGATGCCCTGGATCAGCAGCGGCTTCAGCATGGCGCGTGCCGCATAGATGGCGGCGGTGTATCCGGCCGGGCCGGAGCCGATGATGATGACCTTTTCGTGCCTTGTGCTCATGATCGCCGAAACTGGAAATTGTGGGCCGGAAATGCGGGATATCCGCAAGACAGGTAAGCCCAGTCGGTTGCCGTGACAAGGCTTGGACGGCCCGGTGACTGGCGTTTTCCAGCGTTCCGGGGCGAATGGTCACAGGAATGTGGGCAACGCGGGCAGCGTGGTGCTGGGCACGATGCGTGTTGGTCAGGGGGCCGTGAGCTTTTTCAGCTTGGCCGACAGCCGATGGCGCAGGGCATGGAATCCCTTGCGGCCTTCCGAAACCATCCAGTTCATCTGGATGGAGCGGCGCACCCCGTCGAAGGCGCCGTGGCCATGCCATGACCGGTCCGAGCGCTTGAACACAAGCAGGGTGCCGTTGTCCGGTGGAACTTCCTCCGCGTAGTCGCTCAGGTCGGTGCCCGAACGCAACATTCGCAGCTTTCCGCCAGTCTCGCGCCAGTCGTCGTTGAGGTAAAGCAGGACGGTGATGATCTTGTCCTTGGAGTCCGTGTGGATCTTGCCGTCGCTGGAGCGGCAGTAGCCGCGCAGGGAGTACATCTTCGGCTGGCCCTTGAGCTTGACGCCGAACTTCTCCTCGATCGTCTTCTCGAACTCGGGACCGTCCATCTCGTCGATGACCGACTGCAGCGCGGGACCCGGGTCGACGGTGTCGAGCGGGTATGAGCCGCCCTTCATGATGTCGGGATAGGTCGAAATGACCTTCCTGAGCGACTCCAATTTGAGGAAGCCGGGAACGATGGTGTAGTCGAAGGGATCTTTGCGGACCTTCGCGTTCTTCAGCGCGGCGATGTCCAGATGCTTCATCGATTGATCTCCGGCTTTTCCCTTCGTTGGCGCGCCAGCCAGCGGCGTTCGATCTCGCGTGCAATCAGCGCGGCGGAATCTAAGGGCGCATAGGTCCAGCTTTCAAGCTGCCCGAAGGCCGCAGGCAGGGGCATCGTTGCGCCATAACGCCGCAAAGCGTCATGAAAGCGGTTGAATTTCGCCGAACCGCCTTCAGGCTCGAACACCCAGACGGGCTTTCCGGTGGCGCAGGCCTCGCCGGTCATATTGACGGAGTCGGCCGTGACCACCAGCGCGTCGGCGCTGGCCAGATACTGCGCGTAAGGGTTCGCGCCCCGACCTTCCCACAACAGGAAGGGATTGCCGGCGCAAGCCCGAACGGAGGCGGCTACCACTTCGGGCGGCGTGCGGCGCGAAGGCGTTATCATGAGGCTGGCGCCGCAAGCGACCAGCGACGCCAGTGACCGCTCCAGCCGTGCGGCCGTTTCCGCGCCGTAGCGGTACACCGCGTTCGGACCGCCGAGCATGACGGCGACGCGGGGCGAGGTAAGGGCGGATATTTCGGGCGGCGGACTTGCGCGCAGGGCGGCGAGACGCAGGGGCGAAAAGGCGTGTGGCGCGGTCAAGGTGCGGATCACATTCGGTCCGGTGAGGGCGTCGTGGGCGGGGACGGCGACGACGTCGGCGGTCCCCGCACCGGTGCGCGGGTCCTGCACGACGACGGTCAGCGTGCGTGCGCCCGCGCGGCGGCGCAGGTCCCTCAGATAGGGAATGGACAGCCGGCCGGTGGCGAGTGCCACGGCGGGGTAGGGCGGCGCCATCTGGCTGCCCGGCGCACCGGGACGGTCGTGCGGATCGGGGGGTCCCCAGGGCGCCATCAGCCGCCATGGCAGGCGCGGCGTAACGGTAATTGTGCGGCAGTCGAGCCCGAGTGCGGCGGCGATGCCTTCCACCTGGATGGCCATTCCGGCCTTGCCGTCGGTGATGGCCCAACCGGCCTGCCCGGAAAGGGGCAGCGCGGTCACGTCAGTTGCCATTTTGGTTGATGCGTCACGACCGGCGTCATGTCCCGATGCAAGAAATGTAATAGGCCCTAGCTGATACCGTTACTTAAATTGCGTTGAAGTGAAATAATGTTGCGTTCTGGAGTTGGCCTGCCCTAGACTGCCCCGCATTTCGTGCTCCCGCTTTTAGACAGTGGACGCTCCGGCGTCCATGGCAACCACCAGGAGGTCCACTTTGGCGGGCAACAGGCTGGACGCCACCGACTGGAATATCCTTCGCGAACTGCAAGAGAACGGCCGCATCACCAATGTCGAGCTGGCGGGGCGGGTTGGTCTTTCCACCCCCGCGTGCCTGCGCCGGATGCGCGCCCTGGAGCGGTCCGGCCTCGTGCAGAGCTATTGCGCGCTGCTGGACGAGAAGAAGGCCGGTTTCGACGTGACCGCCTTCGCCATGGTGGGGCTGCATCGCCAATCCGAGGCCGACCTGCTGGCCTTCGAGGAGCTTGTGCGGTCGTGGCCGCTGGTGCGGGAGTGCTACATGCTTTCAGGCGAGATCGATTTCATCCTGAAATGCGTCACGCCAGATCTGGCCACATTCCAGAGGTTTGTCATTGACGAACTCACGGCGGCGCCAAACGTGGATTCGGTGAAGACCTCGCTGGCGATCCGGCGGTCGAAATTCGCACCGGGCGTTCCGATCGCCGAATCCGTTTCAGGGGGTTGATGCGGCGGGTTCGGCGGGTTTCGCCGTCTGCTGTCCCGCGCTATTGCGGCGCTGTATCGACAACTCGATGACGCGCTTGGCGGTGTCGGCGTGCATGGCTTCGTAGCGACGCAAATGCGGTATCGTGGCGGTGATTGACCCGCCATTCTCAGCCTCACGGAATTGCAGAAGCGCGGCGAAGGCGCCGGACGTGATCTTGTTGGCCTTGCACAGGATCATGAGCGCGGACAGCGTTGCCTGCTTCAGGCATTTCTCCACTGTGGGTTCATCCACGTGGGTGAGTGATGCAAGGTGCTTGACGACTAGATCACCACGCCGCTGGCGGGCCGCTTCTATGAGCATTGCCTCGGTCGATTTGATCTTGGGTTTCTCCGGAGTGGCGGCCTGCGGCTGCTTGGCGGGCGTGGTTGCCGATGCCGACTGCTCGACGGGCTTGTCCGGCTCGGACCGCGACTGATCATTTTCGGAAGATACGAACTCGATCAGCGGCAGGAGATCCTCGATCTTGTGCTTGTAAAACCGCACAACATGATCGACTATGCTCACCGCCACGTCCGGTCTGCGGCGCAACGTCTTCCACAATTCCTCGTCCTTCAGCGACTCTTCCATGAGCAACTCATAGCCGCTGTCGGAAAAGGATGCTCCGTTGTTGCCCACAAGCTGGCTCTTTACCAGTGTATTGCCCCGATTGAGCAGCACATCGCACACAACAGGCGCCAGGACGGCGCGGCGGGCGATAGAGAGCATGTGCTTCTGGCCTTGCTCGGATGCGATGGCGACGAGATCGTTGTCCGTCAGACAGTTCGACCGCTCCAGTATGGGAGCGGCAACTTCGATGACGTCGCGCGCCAGCTTACGCAAGACCGCGCGCGGCCCTTTGTTCAGATCGGCCACGCTATTGGACAACTCGACGCGGTCAGAGGTCTGCGTTTTCTCCAGGAGCTGAACCAATACGGCGTCGAAAGCCGCGGTCTCCGGATCGGCACGGTCCTTGTCGGTATGCACGAGCAGATTGGTTACGTGGCGCAGCAGTTCGGCGTCGGTGTCGCCGGACCGCGCCGCCACGAGTTCATGAATCTGCTTAAGGCTTTGCCTCGCCGAGTACATGCCCATCCCGCACTGCCACAGCAGGCGACAATGAACCGGGGTTATTTAATTCCGATTAAAATGCGATAACTGGAGATTGCCGACTTTTTAACCACAACCCTTGCGTGCGGCGCCGGCACATGCGGTCGAAATGGGAGCGGGAAGGACGTCCGGCTCCCGGTGCGGTCAGTCGGGACTGCGCTCGGTGATGCGTTCCCGGACCGACTTCATGGTTATTTCGGCGGTTCGGCGGTCCAGCGAGTCATAGTGGCGCATGGCTTCAGCTATTGCCTTGGCCCGCATGGGCGTGGTCGCGGTGCGAAGCTGCAACAGGGCGGCAAATGTCAGGTTTTCGAATCCGAGGGCCTTGCACAGCAGCGCCATGGCCGTGGCGTCCGCCTTTAACAGGCAATGGGCTGCCATGCCGATTTCAATGTTTCCGAGCAATGCAAGACACTGGACGGTTTCCGACAGGCGGCGGCCACGCGCGAAGCGTTGCAGCAGACCCTCGTCGATGAGGTTGTCCCGCATGTATTCCTGAAACTGGGCGCTCGAGCGTTCATAGACGTCGAGGTCCATGTTCTGCGCCTTGGCCGCCACCATATGGCGCACGTCTTCGGCAGACATGCCGCTGCCACTGGTGGCGAGTTCGGCGCTAAGCCGGCTGGCAACCGCGGTCTTGATTTCCTCGCGGATGTCAGCGGGCATGTCCTCGCGGTGGCCGAGCGCCTTCAGAAGCTTGCCGCTTTCATGGGCCCGGCGGGACATGCGCCT
>JAYZVT010000219.1:0-5793 GCA_036155355.1 Pseudomonadota bacterium | reverse complement strand
GATGCAGTCGCCCCGCCCTTTCCAGCTTTGACCCGCCTTGTGGGCGCCGCGCGGCTCGCCCCGCCAGGCGCGGTAGCTGACCAGCAGCGACTGCCGGTCGAACATGGCGCCCTGGATGCGCGGCCAGGGGCACATATAGGTGCACACCTGTTCCCGCGCGATGCCGCCGAGCAGATAGGTTGTTCCGGCGAATATGCCGAGGAATATCCAGGCGATGGCCGGAGCCTGAAAGGTCATCATTTCACGCGCCAGCGTCGGCGCGTCGCGGAAGTAGAAAACGAAGGCGCCACCCGTGGCCACGCCGATAGCAAGCCAGGTGAAATGGGTCGCGCCCTTGCGCCAGACCTTTTCGAGGGTCCAGGGCTGCCTGTCGAGACGCATGCGCGCGTTCCGGTCACCCTGCCAGAATCGCTCGACGGCGATCATCAGGTCGGTCCAGACGGTCTGCGGGCAGGTGTAGCCGCACCAGACGCGCCCGGCGGCCGCGGTGACGAGGAACAGCGCCAAGGCCGCCAGTATCAGCAGCCCGGTGACGAAATAGAACTCCTGCGGCCAGATTTCGAGGAAGAAGAAATAGAAGCGCCGGTTCGGAAAATCGAGCAATACGGCCTGGTCGGGCGCATAAGGGCCCCTGTCCCACCTCACCCACGGCAGCGCGTAGTAGATGCCGAGCGTGACCGCCATGACGACCCACTTGACCGTCCGGAACGTGCCCCGCGCGCGCTTGGCGTGAATCTTCTCCCGTGCGGCGTAGAGCGGACGGTTCTCGCGCGCATTAACGGCGGCGGCATTGATGCGCTCGACGCCGGGCGCGGCCTCGCCGGCACTTACGGGACCTGTCGTCAGCGCGGACATGGCCTCACCCTGCCTTCCCGCATGCCACATACCTGAACCGCCCCTACCTGCTATTCCCCGCCGCCCAGCGAATGCACGTAGACGGCGAGCTGCTTGATCGTGACCGGGTCGAGACGGCCCTGCCAGGCGGGCATGACGCCGTTGCGGGCATTGCGGATCACATCCGCGATCTGTTCCTTCTCCGACCCGTAGAGCCAGATGGAGTCGGTCAGGTTGGGAGCGCCAAGCTCCCTGTTGCCCTTCCCGCCTTCCCCGTGACAGGCTACGCAGTTGTCGGCAAACAGCTTGGTGCCCCGTTCCACCGCGGCCTTGTCTTCCGCGCGACCCGACAACGACAGGACAAATTGCGTCAGGTCGGAGATCTCCGCGGGCTTGAGAATGCTGTCACGCCCGAAAGCGGGCATCTGGTTCTCCCGCGCCTCCTTGTGACCGGAGCGGATGCCCGACGTCAGCGTCTTGTGGATGTCGTCCAGCTTGCCGCCCCACAGCCAGTCGTCATCGTTCAGGTTGGGATAGCCGATCGCGCCCTGGGCGCCACGGCCATGGCACGGCGCGCAGTTGTCGCCGAAGGCGGCCTCGCCGCCGGCGAGAGCAAAACGCTGGAGTTCCGCGTCGGCCTTTATCTCCGACAGGCTGCTGCGGGCAACACGGTCACGGAACACTGCTTGCGCCGCACGCACGTCCGACAGCGACTTGGCCACGGTGCTGCGCTGGCTGTAGCCGAGTACTCCCGTCGAATAGCTGGCCAGCAGCGGCCATGAGGGCATGAGAATCCAGTAGCCGATGGCCCAGACGATCGTGGCGTAAAGCACCCACAGCCACCATTTCGGCAGCGGCTTGTTGAGTTCCTTGATGCCGTCCCACTCGTGACCCGTCGTCTCGACGCCGGTGACGTCGTCGATTTCTTTTCCGCTCATGATCCCGCCCTCCGGTTCCCCGTTTCATCGCCCTCAAGCGGCAGATTCGCCGCACGCTCGAACCGGCTCCGGTTTCCGGGCCAGAAAGCGTAGGCAACCACGCAGACGAAAAGCAGCAGGAAGAAGAGGAGCGCCGTGGTCTGGGTGATGCTCACCATGGTTTCGTAGGTCATCTGCGCGCCCTATCTCAGATTTGGCCCGGAGGCGTCGAAGGACGCGAAATCGACGAGCGTACCCAGCATCTGCAGATAGGCGACCAGCGCATCCATTTCCGACACGTATGAAGGATCGCCATCGAACTGCCGGACCTGCGCCTTTGGATATCGCGTGGTCAGCGCCTTGACGCCGTCCGCGTCCGGGTTCACCTGCGCCTCGAGATCCGCGCGGGCATTCTCGATCATCTCGTCGCTGTAGGGCACGCCTGTCACCCTCAGCGTCTTCAGTCTGTCAGCGATGTCCCTGAAGTCGAGCGCACGAGTGGAGAGGAAGGGATAGCCCGGCATCACAGATTCCGGCACCACCGCGCGCGGGTTTTCCATGTGCAGCACGTGCCAGTCGTCGGAATATTTGCCGCCCACGCGCGCCAGGTCCGGTCCGGTGCGCTTGGATCCCCATTGGAAGGGATGGTCATACATGCTCTCCGCCGCCAGACTGTAGTGGCCGTAGCGCTCCACTTCGTCGCGCAGCGAGCGGACCATCTGGCTGTGGCACAGATAGCAGCCCTCGCGGATGTAGATGTCGCGTCCCGCCAGTTCCAGCGGCGTGTAGGGCCGCATGCCCTTCACCTTCTCCACCGTGGACGACAGCCAGAACAGCGGCGCGATCTCCACCACGCCTCCGATGGCCACGACGATCAGGATGCCGACGAGCAGCAGTATCGAGTTCTTCTCGAATATATGATGACTTGCCCACTTCATCGCCGCCTCCTATTCCGCAGCCGCGAGCGCACGGGCCCCGGCAGGGTCGCGCAGCCAGGGCGCGGCAGCGATGGCCGGCTGGTCGCGCAGATCGACCGGCTCGTCCCCGCGCACCGTGCGCCACAGGTTCCAGGCCATCAGCAGGGATCCGGCGACGAACAGCAGTCCGCCGATGGCGCGGATGACATAGAAGGGATGCATCGCCGCCACCGTCTCGACGAAGGAGTATTCCAGGAAACCCAACTGGTCGTAGGCGCGCCACATCAGTCCCTGCAGGATGCCGGACACCCACATGGCCGTGATGTAGAGCAGGATGCCGATGGTGGCGGTCCAGAAGTGCCATTCCACCAGCTTCTGCGAATAAAGCCCCCTGCGGCCCCACAGCCACGGCACCAGACAGTAGACCGCCCCGAAGCTGACGAACCCGACCCATCCCAGCGCTCCCGAATGCACATGGCCGATGGTCCAGTCCGTGTAGTGGCTGAGAGAGTTGACCGCTTTCACACTCATCAGCGGCCCCTCGAACGTGGACATGCCGTAGAAGGCCACCGAGACCACCATCATCCGGATAACGGGATCGGTCCTCAGCTTGTCCCATGCGCCGGAGAGCGTCATCAGGCCATTGATCATGCCGCCCCACGACGGCATCCACAGCATCACCGAGAATGTCATGCCGAGCGTCTGCGCCCAGTCGGGCAGCGCCGTGTAATGCAGATGGTGCGGACCAGCCCAGATGTAGAGAAAAATCAGCGACCAGAAATGCACGATGGACAGTCGGTAGGAATAGACCGGCCGCTCGGCGCGCTTCGGCACGAAGTAATACATCATGCCGAGGAAGCCGGCGGTCAGGAAGAAGCCGACAGCGTTGTGCCCGTACCACCACTGCGTCATCGCATCCTGCACGCCCGAGAACAGCACATAGCTCTTGCTGCCGAGCAGCGACACCGGCACCGCCATATTGTTCACCACGTGCAGCATGGCGACGGTGACGATGAAGGCGAGATAGAACCAGTTGGCCACGTAGATGTGCGGTTCCTTGCGCCGGGCAAGCGTGCCGAGGAACACCAGCAGATAGACCACCCATACGATGGTGAGCCACAGGTCCACATACCACTCGGGTTCGGCATATTCCTTCGACTGGGTGACTCCGAACACGTAACCTGTCGCTGCCAGCGCCAGGAACAACTGATAGCCCCAGAACACGAACCACGGCGCCCACCGGCCAGCAAGCCGTGCCCTGCATGTGCGCTGGACCACGTAGAAGGAGGTCGCCAGCAGCGCGTTGCCGCCGAATGCGAAGATCACCGCGGAGGTATGAACCGGGCGCAGGCGGCCGAAATTGGTCCAGGGCAGATCGAAATTAAGTGCGGGAAAGGCCAGCTGCCAGGCGATCACGTCACCGACGAGAAAACCGACCACGCCCCAGAAGACCGTTGCGATGGTCGCCGCGCGTACGACACCGTCCGCGTAGCCCCCGTCCGCCGCCACGCTGCCCGGCTGCGCCTCCCCCGCGCGCATGAGCAGCGTGATGCTGGCCAGCGCCGAAACCGCCAGAAACAGCCATCCATGGAAGTTGATGACGGGGTCCTTGCCACCTATGGCGAAAACCAGGCCGACCGCCATCCCGGCCACGGCCGCCGCGATCGCCAATGCATCCGAAAGGGCAATCCACTCCTGACGGCGCGCTATCATGAAGGCCCCCTTTGCCGCAAATGCGATTCCACGCAATCTCATGGACTTGGGGGTCGGCGGCTTCCTTGATATGGATCAACCTGACCGCGTCTGATGGTATGATGGGCGGGCTGGCCGGCCCCGAGATTCCTCGGGTCAGGATCGATCCGCTGGTTCAGGAACGTCGACAAAAGAGATTGGCGAGGCAACGGAACCGCATCTATGTCCGCTCATAGCATTCCCGACCGCTGCGAGCACTGCACTATCCGGCACCGTGCCATCTGCGCGGCGTTGAACAAGGACGAACTGACCAGCATGAACCGGATCGCCCGCCAGCGTCTGGTGAACGCGGGACAGGTCATATCCGCCGACTCCGAACCCGGTATCGCGTTCGCCAATATCGTCAGCGGCGTCGTCAAACTCACCAAGATGCTGGCCGACGGCCGCCAGCAGATCGTGGGACTACAATTTCCGCCCGACTTCCTCGGCCGAACATTCATGGACGCCAATCCATTCACTGCCGAAGCCGCGACCGACGTGGAACTCTGCTCCTTTCCCAAGAAGGAATTCGAGGCGGTGCTTCGGCGCTATCCTGGCCTCGAGCATCGTCTCTTCTCCGATACGCTGAACGAACTCGACGCGGCACGCGAATGGATGCTGCTGCTCGGACGCAAGACCGCGCAGGAGAAGGTGGCATCTTTCCTTATGCTGCTTGCGAATCGCGCCTCCAATGTCGGCTGCTCGCACTCGGACGAATTGCATTTCGCCCAGTTTCACCTCCCTCTCACCCGCGCCGACATGGCTGATTATTTGGGGCTGACCCTCGAAACGGTGAGCCGTCAGATGACGCGCCTGCGAAGCGCCGGGGCGATCTCTCTCGCGGAGAACCGTGAGGTTGTTGTTCCTGAAATGGACAGACTGCGAGAGCTGGCCGGCGACTGAGGCATATGTTCGAACTCCTGACTAGTATCGCTTTCGCACAACAAGCGCCTCGAACTCCGACGCCGAGAACGCCCGCCAGTCCGACACTCGCAGGCGCTTGACAGCCAGCGGCAGCACCACTGCTGTCTCCCATGCGATGTGCCGTCGCCGGCATTCGAAGAACCCGTGCAGCATGTAGCCGAGCATTTCGGGATTGGCGATCCGCCCGGTGGCGGATGCCGCTTCAAGCTGATCGGCCAGATCGTGCGCCATCGACTCGTCGCTGATATGCTCGCGAGCTATTTGCTCCTGCAATGCCTTTGCGTTGTCTGCCTCCCTGGCCCTGCTGATAAGCAGTGGCAACAGGAAATCCTCCTCCAGCAACCTGTGCCGGATGAGACAGTCACGAAGGTGACGAGCGACGATTTCGCCGGTTTGTCTGTTCGGACTGTCCGGCAGCGAGTCCGCCATTTGTTCGAGACTGTCGCAGAGTTGCATTTCCGAGACATGCT
>JAYZVT010000218.1:0-2780 GCA_036155355.1 Pseudomonadota bacterium | reverse complement strand
TGCGAGCCCAGATGCTCGGGCCGCAGCGTCAGCAGCACCGTGGCCTCGCCGCCGCGATCGACAATCGGCACGAGCACGGCGGCCGGACGGCGGCGGTCTTCCGCATCCATCCCCGAACGCAAATCGGGGTTGAGGCTGAAGTCGCCCCTGTTGGCAGGCGCCTTAGTCGGCACATCAAGAACGGTCGCCGCAGGCTCAAGTACCCCCATGGCTCGCCGGCGCAGACTCTCGGCGCTGAAGTCCGGCAATGGCTTGTCGGTGAGCGCGTCCATCAGCTTGCGGCCCCGCCAATCGCAAACGGAAAGAAGCAACCGTCGCTCCACACGCCATGGCCGCCCTTCCCGTCCTGCGCCAATCCGACGAGGTCGTAGGTCAGCGCCCGCGTCAGCCGCGCCTCAAGCCTGCCGCGCACACGAACATAGGGCTTCAGGCCATCATTCTCCGGGTCGAGCGCGAAGCGCATCGGGTGTTCTGGTCCCGCGCTCACGCAATCCTCCGCATTGGTGCGGAAGCTCAGTTTCTGGGCTTCGTCCTTGCCGGTTATGCACATCTCCACTGCCTGCAACGGCGCGTCGGCCACATGGACCACGACCTTCTCGACCGGCGTGACGAGGTAGTGGCAGCCGTCGTCGTCCCGCCTGAGTACGCTGGAGAAAAGCGTCACCAGGGCCTTGCGGCGGATGGGGCTGCCCCGGTAGCTCCAGGTCCCTTCCGAATCAATGGCCAGGCCTATGTCGCCGCAATGCTCCGGGTTCCACAGGTGCACCGGCGCCGGTCCGCGGGCAGCGAATCGCGTGGCCGCCGCCGCCAGGCCTTCCAGCCCGCCAAGGGGCTGCTTCGCCGAACCGCGCGCCCTGACCATCATGAATCCGTGCTCCGGACGATGAAAAACCGGGCGATCCCCACCTTTTCAGCTAACCAGATTGTGACCCAATTCAGAGGCAGATTGTTTCTGCCGCAGAATTTCAGGTTATTATTCATCACCATGAGCACAGTAAGTCAAACTGACGAAAAACTCGTCGAGCGCATAGAAGCGCTGGGCGAAAAGGCGCAGCGCGTCCACAAGGCCGCCGCATCGGTCATATTCGGCCAGGACAAGGTCATCCAGCTCTCGCTGGTGACGCTTCTGGCTGGCGGCCACGCCCTGCTGATCGGCGTCCCGGGGCTGGCCAAGACCAGCCTGGTCGAGACGCTCGGCACGGTCCTGGGCCTTGAGAACAAGCGCATCCAGTTCACGCCCGACCTGATGCCCTCCGACATCGTCGGTTCGGAAGTGTTGGAGGAAGGCGCGGATTCCCGCAGAAGCTTCCGCTTCATCAAGGGACCGGTGTTCACCCAGCTCCTGATGGCAGACGAAATCAACCGCGCCAGCCCCAAGACCCAATCCGCGCTGTTGCAGGCCATGCAGGAGCACAATGTCACCGTGGCCGGCGTCAGCCACGAGGTGCCGACGCCTTTCCATGTGCTCGCGACGCAGAATCCGCTCGAGCAGGAAGGCACATATCCCCTGCCCGAGGCGCAGCTCGACCGCTTCATGCTCCAGATCGACGTCTCCTACCCCGATGAGGGCGCGGAGCGCCGCATGCTATTCGCCACCACCGGCGTCGAACAGGCCAAGCTGAAATCCATCCTCTCCGCCAAGGAGCTGATGGCCGCCCAGCGCCTGGTGCGCCAGATTCCGGTCGGCGAGAAAGTCGTGGACGCGATCCTCACCCTGGTGCGCTCGGCCCGTCCCGGCACCGGCGCCGGCAAGGACATCGACACCCAGGTCGCCTGGGGTCCGGGACCCCGCGCCAGCCAGTCGCTGATGCTGGCCTCCCGCGCCAAGGCGCTGCTGGAGGGCCGCCTGTCTCCCTCCATCGAGGACGTCGCCGACCTGGCCGAACCGATCCTGAAGCACCGCATGGCGCTCACCTTCGCCGCGCGCGCCGAGGGCGTCAGTATTTCGAACGTCATCGCCTCGCTGGTTGCACGGCTGGAGTAGTCGGGGCGTGGCCCGTTCTCCCCATCCAGCGACAGAGGCTCCGCTGCACGAACTGGAAACGCAGGCGCATCTTGTTGCCGCGCGCATTCCATCGCTGCTGATGGAAGCGAGCCGCGTGTCCCAGACCGTGGCCCATGGCATACACGGCCGCCGCCGCGCCGGCTCGGGGGAGACCTTCTGGCAGTTCCGCCATTTCGAGCAGAGCGACAGCGCTTCCGCCATCGACTGGCGCCGCTCCGCCAGCTCCGATCACCTGTTCATCCGCGAGACCGAGTGGGAAGCCGCACATACCGCCTGGATCTGGATCGATCTGTCCACGTCCATGCGCTTCCGCTCCCACCTGTCATCCGTCACCAAGCTCGAGCGCGCCATTGTCACCGCTTTCGCCATTGGCGAACTGCTGCTGGAGGGCGGCGAGCGCATCGGCTACATCGGCGGACGGGCGCGCGTCGGGCGGCTGGCCCTGCGACGGCTGGCCGAGGACGTGGCGCGGGGGCTCGGCGACGAGGCCATGCAAGGCAGCCTGCCGCCCCGCGCCTCCCTCAGCCGCTTTTCCGAATGTTTGCTGTTCGGCGATTTCCTTGAGCCGATGAGCGAGCTTGGCCCGGCCATCGAACGCCTTGCGGCGCAAGGCATACGCGGACATCTGGTGCAGATACTCGACCCCGCGGAGGAAACCCTCCCCTATGACGGACGCACCGAGTTTCTCGCCAGCGAAGGCGGCGCCAGCATGATCGCGGGCCGCGCCGAAAGCCTGCGCGGCAAGTATCGCGAGCGCCTGCTCGCGCACCGCGCC
>JAYZVT010000217.1:0-8444 GCA_036155355.1 Pseudomonadota bacterium | reverse complement strand
CTGGAATTGTGGGCCACATACGCGTTGGCAAGGGCGCCCAGATCGCGGGCGGCAGCCACGCTAAGGATAACGTTCCACCGGGCGAACGATGGGGCGGCACACCGGCCAAACCCATGCGCAACTGGGCCCGGGAAGTGGCGTTGTTGAAAAAGCTTGCCCAACAGCCACAAGCCAAGCAAAACAAGGGCGAATCCAGACGAGCCTTCCCCGGCCACCGGCCCAAAGAAGGAAATGGGAGCGCTTCCATGAACGACGGAACCAAATCGTCGAAAACCATGAAGACGGCTGACATCGCGCGTATCATGCGCGTGCTGCCTCATCGCTATCCGTTCCTTCTGGTCGACAAGATCATCGAGATGGATGGCGACACGTTTGGCATCGGCATCAAGAACGTGACCATCAACGAGCCATTCTTCCAGGGCCATTTTCCAAATCATCCGGTCATGCCCGGCGTCCTGCTCATCGAGGGCATGGCCCAGACCGCAGGTGCGCTGTGCTGTAATGCCCTGAAAGACGACGAAGAAGCTCCGCTCGTCTATTTCATGTCCATCGACCGCGCGCGCTTCCGCAAACCGGTGTTCCCCGGAGATACCGTGCAATACCACATGCACAAGATTCGCAACCGCGGCCGGGTCTGGCGCTTCCGCGGCGAGGCCAAGGTAGACGGCAGCCTGGTTGCCGAAGCAGAGCTGAGCGCCATCACCGTGGATCGGGAATAGGGTGGCGGCAGGCTCTCTATGACCCAGATACATCCGACGGCCATCGTCGACAGTAAGGCGGAAATAGGCGCCGATGTCGAAATCGGCGCCTATTGCGTGCTTGGCGCCGGCGTGAAGATCGGCAATAGCTGCAAGCTCCACTCCCATGTGTGTGTCGATGGTTCCACGGAACTCGGCGAGAACTGCACGGTGTTCCCGTTTGCCGCGCTCGGCTTCGCGCCACAGGACCTGAAATACCGGGGTGAGAAAAGCCGGCTTGTCATCGGTCCGCGCAACGTCATTCGCGAATATGTCACCATGAACCCCGGCACCGAAGGCGGCGGTCTTGTGACGACGGTGGGGTCCGACGGTCTGTTCATGGCTCATTCCCACGTCGCCCATGACTGCCAGATCGGCAATCATGTGATCATGGCCAATGCCGCCACGCTCGCCGGCCACTGCGCGGTTGAGGATCATGCCATTTTGGGCGGGCTCTCCGCCGCGCATCAATTTGTCCGCGTCGGTGCCTATGCCTTTATCGGCGGCATGGCCGGTGCGCGCATGGACGTAATTCCTTTTGGCATGGTCCTGCACACCCAGGAGGGATTGCGCGGCATCAACCTCGTGGGCATGCGCCGACATGGATTCAGCCGGCAGGAAATCCAGAATGTGCGCGAGACCTATGAAATGCTGTTTTCCGCCGGTAACGGCACAATTGCGGAGCGCCTGATCGAGGTCGAGCACAGTTACCCCGAGGAAAGGTGCGTGGCCATGATCGTAAATTTCATCAAGTCCGATACGTCGCGCGCCCTGCTCGTTCCCCGCCAGGCCGCAGAATAGGCCTTGCCGGTGAGCCGGAGACGCAAGACTACAAGCCGGTCGCGAAAGTCACACACCGGCCCGCTCGGTATCCTCGCCGGCGGCGGATCAATGCCCTGCGCCGTCGCCCAGGCCGCCAGGGACTCGGGCCAGGACGTCCATATCGTCGGCATTGATGGCCATGCCGACCGCACCATTGAACGCTTTCCCCACAGTTGGGCCAACATCGGCGGCGTCGGTTCCATGCTCAAGGCGCTGCGGACCGCGCGCTGCAAGCAACTCGTCATTCTTGGCGACGTCCGGCGGCCCCGCTTCGAGAAGATCCGCTTCGATCTTGGCGCCCTCGTAAATCTTCCGACTGTCCTGTCTCTCACCATCGGCGGCGACGACCGCCTCCTGGGTCGCGTGGTGCGCTTCTTCGAGCGACAGGGGCTTCGCGTCATAGCCCCCCAGGACATTGCCCCTGGCCTGCTGGCGTCACCAGGCGCAATGGGAAGGCGCAAGCCGGATGATGCCGATCTCGTCGATATCCGGCTTGGTGCCCGCGTCATCGCCGCTCTCGGACCCATGGACGTCGGGCAGGGCGCTGTCGTATCGCGCCAGCACGTCATCGCCGTGGAGGCCGTGGAGGGCACGGACGCCATGCTGCGGAGAGCGGCTGGCATGAAGCAATGGGGCCTGCTCAGCCGCTACAAGGGCAGGGGCGTACTCGTGAAGGGTTGCAAGCCAGGACAGGATCGCCGGGTAGACATGCCGACGGTCGGTCCGCAGACCGTACATCTGGCCGCCGAGGCGCGACTGGCAGGCATAGCCGTCGCCGCCGGCGAGGTCATGATCGCGGATCGCGACGAGACCGTTGCCGCCGCAAACCGAGCCGGATTGTTCCTCTATGGCTTCAAGCCCGTCCGGCGCTGATAGGACCCGACATTGACCAGATGTTACCGCTTGGCCATTGCCACATAGTCACGCCGCTGCGGACCGGTATATAGCTGGCGCGGCCGGCCGATACGCTGCTGCGGATCGGCGATCATTTCCTGCCACTGCGCAATCCATCCCACTGTTCGCGCCAGCGCGAACAGGACCGTGAACATCGTCGTCGGAAAGCCGAGTGCGTTGAGCGTGATACCCGAATAGAAGTCGATATTCGGATACAGCTTGCGTTCGACGAAATAGTCGTCCTCCAGCGCGATCTTTTCCAGCGCCAGCGCAATTTTCAGCGTCGGATCGTTGCGCATGCCGAGGGTGTCGAGGACCTCATGACAGGTCTTCTGCATGATGCGGGCGCGTGGATCGTAGTTCTTGTAGACACGGTGCCCGAAGCCCATGAGTCTGAAGGGATCATTCTTGTCCTTGGCTTTTTTCACGTACTCGCCGACGCGGTCCACCGAACCGATCTCGTAGAGCATGTTCAGCGCGGCTTCATTGGCGCCGCCATGGGCCGGGCCCCACAGGCAGGCGATGCCAGCGGAAATGCAGGCAAAGGGATTGGCGCCCGACGATCCGGCAAGCCGCACCGTCGAAGTCGAAGCGTTCTGTTCGTGATCAGCGTGGAGGATGAAGATGCGGTCCATAGCGCGCGCCAGCACCTTGTCAGCCTTGAAGGGCTCGCAAGGCACACCGAAGCACATCTGCAGGAAATTCGCGGCGTAATCGAGATCATTGCGCGGATACATGAACGGCTGGCCGATGGAGTATTTGTAGGCCATCGACGCGATCGTCGGCAGCTTGGCGATCATGCGGATACTGGCGATGTCACGCTGCTTGGGATCCTGGATGTCAGTCGAGTCGTGATAGAAGGCCGATAGCGCGCCGACCACGCCAACCATCACCGCCATCGGATGCGCGTCTCGCCGGAAGCCGGTGAAAAACCGGTTCATCTGCTCGTGCACCATGGTGTGACGGGTTACGCGCTGGTTGAAATCGTCATATTGCGCCTGCGACGGCAACTCGCCGTAAAGCAGCAGGTAACAGGTCTCGAGGAAGTTACCTTTTTCCGCCAGCTGCTCGATGGGATAGCCCCGGTAGTAAAGCAGCCCCTCGTCGCCGTCGATAAATGTGATCTTGGACTCGCAACTGGCCGTGGAAGTAAAGCCGGGGTCATAGGTGAACTTTCCCGTGTCCCGATACAGCGTGGACACGTCGACGACCTCAGGCCCGAGCGTGCCACCACGGACTCCCAGGGCGTAGGATTTGTCGCCGATACTGAGCTTCGCCTCTGCGGCCGACTTGCCCGCCTGCTTGTTTTTCTTTTCAGTCACGGAAGAGCTCATATGACAACCTCCTGTAGAGCGCCGTCATCCGCGAGGATGCCGCTGGCCGGAAGCAGGACGCGGAAGGGAATTTCCGTCCTTGTGGGTAAACGATTTTGTGCACTGCCGCAAGTTGGCCGAAGTATGGGAAGCAGCCACGATTCGCAGCATGCCCGAATGTTGCGAAGGAAGCGTTACGCTTTGGCTGCCTGATCGCGGATGCGACCAATCGCTTCGTCCTTGCCGAGCAGGACCAGCACATCGAATATGCCTGGCGACGCCGTGCTCCCCGTAAGTGCGGCCCGCAATGGCTGCGCCACTGCACCAAGCTTGGCCCCGGCCTCAGTCGCGTAACGTCGAATTTCTTCTTCCAAAACAGCCGCTTGCCAAGACGCCGCCGCTTCCAACCGGGGACCGACGGCTGCCAGGTGCCGTCTGCCTTCATTACCGAGCAGCTTTGCCGCCGCCTCTTCCATGTGCAGTGGACGGGTCGCGAACAGGAACTTCGCCTGGGCAATCAGATCGATCAGCGTACGTGCGCGCGCCTTGAGCACCGGCAAGGCGGCGATGAGGGTCTGCCATTGCGCTTCTGAAAGCTCCCGATCGAAGCGCTCCCCTGTGGACAACTCCGGAAGCAGCGCCTTTATGCGGCGCACAAGTACGTCGTCCGGGGTCTGACGGATGTAGATGCCATTCAGGTTTTCCAGCTTGGCGAAGTCGAAGCGGGCAGGGGCGCGGCCGATGGCATCCAGATCGAACCACTCGATCAGCTTGTCCATGGGGATGACCTCTTCGTCGCCATGGCTCCAGCCCAGCCGCACCAGATAGTTGCGTAGCGCCGCCGGCAAATATCCCATCGCCCGATAGGCTTCGACGCCGAGCGCACCATGCCGCTTGGACAGTTTTGCTCCGTCCGGCCCATGGATCAGTGGCACATGTGCGAATGCGGGCACGTGCCAGTCCAACGCGCGGAAGATCTGGGTTTGCCGTGCCGCATTCGTCAGGTGGTCGTCGCCGCGGATTACATGCGTCACGCCCATGTCATGATCGTCCACCACCACCGAGAGCATGTAGGTCGGCGTGCCGTCGCTTCGGAGCAGGATCAGATCGTCCAGTTCCTTGTTGGCGACTACCACGCGGCCCTGCACCCTGTCCTCGATGACTGTTTCGCCATCTCTCGGCGCCTTCAGCCTAATTGCCGGCGAGACGCCGTTGGGCGCATCGGAAGGATCGCGGTCGCGCCATCGCCCATCATAGATCGGCGGCCGACCCTCTGCCCGCGCCCGCTCGCGCATATCGGCGAGTTCCTCGGGCGTGCAGTAGCAGCGATAGGCTCGATCGGCGGCCAGAAGCTGCTCGACGGCCTCGCGATGCCTGTCCGCGCGCGCGAACTGGTAGATCGGTTCTCCGTCCCAATGCAATTCGAGCCATGTCAACCCGTCCAGGATAGCCGCGATAGCCTCCATGGTGGAGCGCTTGCGGTCGGTGTCCTCGATTCGCAGATGCATCACGCCGCCCTTGGCGCGCGCATAGAGCCAGTTGAACAGTGCGGTCCGGGCGCCCCCGATATGAAGGAAGCCCGTGGGCGAGGGTGCAAATCGGGTGACGACCCTTTCCCCCGACCTTTTGCCTGTGTCCCTTTCATCCTTGTTCTTGTTCATGGGCTCGGCTCCGGTTCACGGATTCCTTCTGCTTTCCTGCGCCGGTCCTGTAGCATGTACCGGCAAGGTAGGTTAAGTGCGGGGAACGGGGAATGCGTGGGGGTCGCGTTCTCGATCATGTCGGAAACGGAGCGCCTTCACGCGCCGCCGCTCTGTTGCTGTCGGAGTCCGACCGTTGGTTCCTCTGGATACCGGTACTGTTTGGCGCCGGTATAGCACTCTACTTCTCACTTGCGGACGAGCCGTCTCCCGTCATCCCCTTGTCGGGCATCGCCATCGCGCTGATGTTGCTGTGGCCGGGACGCAGCCGTCCCTTGCTGTGGGCAGGGGCAGGGGCACTGGCTTGCCTTCTGGCCGGCTTCGCGGCCGCCCAGTACCGAACCGGCTCGGTTGAGGCACCACGCCTGACGCGCAATTCAGGCGCGGCTGAGGTGACCGGATGGGTCGAGCGCTCAGAACCCCGCGGCGAGGCCTCACACAGGCTCACATTGCGTGTGATCTCGATTTCAGCGCGACATCCGATGCCGGACCTGTACCGGGTGCGGATCACGTCGCGCTTCGCCAATCCACCACCAGCAGGCACCGCGGTGACACTGCGAGCTGTGCTAAGGCCGCCACCCGAACCGGCGATGCCCGGAGGCTTCGATCATGCCCGCAAGGCATGGTTCGAGCGCGTGGGCGCCTCCGGCTGGGCCATCTCTGCCCCGGTAGCCGCAACACATGCTTCCGAACCACCGCTCGCATTGCGCGCACTCGCCGCTGTTGATCGCTTGCGCATGGCAGTTCAATCCCGCATTGACGAAGCATTGCCTGCTAGTTCCGGCGCCATCGCCAACGCTCTCATCGCCGGCGAGAAGGGCCGCATTCCGGAAGACGAACTGAAGGCGTTGCGCAATTCCGGTCTCGCGCACATCCTTGCCATCTCCGGAATGCACATGGCCCTGTTTGCGGGATCGCTTTTCTGGGCGATACGCGCTGCACTCGCTGCCGTTCCCGCCATAGCCCTCCGGATCGCGGTGAAAAAGCCCGCCGCCATAACGGCATTCCTTGGCGGTGCCGGCTACCTGCTCTTGTCGGGCGCCGGTGTCGCCACCCAGCGTGCCTTTCTGATGATGAGTATCGTCGTGCTGTCGGTGCTTCTCGACAGGCCGGCAATCACCCTGCGTAACGTGGCGATTGCCGCGATGATCCTGCTGGTGGCACGCCCGGAGGCGCTGTTTGATGTCAGCTTCCAGATGTCATTTGCCGCCGCCACCGCACTTGTTGCCGTCTATCAGGCGGCGACGGCCGACCGCAGGGAAGGAGGGCTTCCTCTGCTACGCTTCTCCGGACTTTCAGGGCGCATCTTTGCCTACTTCGCCGGAATTGCCCTAAGCACGCTGGTAGCGGGCCTGGCAGTCGCACCTTTTTCAGCCTACCACTTCCACAACATCGCCCAATACAGCCTGCTCGGGAACCTGCTCAGCCTGCCGGTATTCGGCATCGTCGTGATGCCCATGGTCCTTGCCGCACTGCTGCTCATGCCGCTCGGCCTCGACGCGCTGCCCTTCCTGATCATGGGTAAGGGCATTGAAGCAATCCTCGCCATAGCTGCATGGGTCGCCTCGCTTGATGGCGCCGTTTTGCGTGTCGCCGCAATGCCGGGTGTCTCGCTGGCGCTGATGGCGCTGGGCGGTCTGTGGCTCTGCCTGTGGCGCAGCCGCATCCGTTGCGTCGGGTTGGTGATCGCTGCGATGGGCCTCCTAGCCATGCCGTTGCGTCAAGCCCCGGACATGCTGATTTCACAAGACGGCCGCTTGGCCGCAATACGTGCGGAGGGCGACCGCTTCGCTATTACAGGCGCGACACGGCCTTCCTACAATCTGGAGCAGTGGCTGCAGGCGGACGGCGATGGCCGGGAAGCCGCTGACGCGCTCAAGTCGCAGGGCATGACTTGCGACGAACACGCCTGCCTCGCCATGTTGAAAGGAAAGTCTGTCGCTTTGCTTCGTCACCCGGGCGCACTCGACGAAGAATGTGCCCGCAGCGATATCGTTATCGCTCCGTTTCCAGTGGGACGCCGCTGCGGCAAGACGCGGGTGGTGATCGACCAGAAACTGCTTTCGCGGTCGGGAACGCACGCGCTGTTCCTCGATGGGCAGTCCATCCGCGTCGAAAGCGTCGCGGACCTGCGGGGCCGCAGGCCATGGGTCAGACAACCCGCACCTTATACACCGGCACAGACAGGCAGTGCGATTGCCGGAGAGGACGGCGCTCAGTAGCGTCTTAGCAGGCCAACGAGCCGGCCCTGCACGCGCACGCGGTCGGGACCGAAGATTCGCGTCTCATAGTTGGGATTGGCCGCCTCCAGAGCGATCGAGTCGCCCCGGCGCCGCAGGCGCTTGAGAGTGGCTTCCTCGTCATCGATGAGCGCCACGACGATATCGCCGGTGTCGGCGCTGTCGCCCTTACGCACAATCACGGTGTCGCCATCCAGTATGCCCGCCTCGATCATGGAATCGCCCTTCACCTCGAGGGCGAAATGCTCCCCACGTCCAAGCATCTCGGGAGAGATTTCGATGTTGTGGCTGCGCGACTGGATCGCCTCGATGGGAACGCCGGCGGCGATACGGCCCATGACCGGGATTGTCACCATGGCCATGCCCGCCGAATCGCCATCCTTACCGCCTGCCGGCCGCACCCGCCCGAGGCTTCCCTCGATCACGCTGGGAGAAAAGCCCCGACCGCCTGCGGCTCCTGCTGGGCTGGCTAGCACCGACTCGGGAAGTTTGAGGATTTCCAAGGCCCTGGCCCGGTGGGGCAGGCGGCGCACGAAACCGCGCTCTTCAAGGGCTGTTATGAGCCTGTGAATCCCTGACTTGGAGCGCAGATCCAGCGCATCCCTCATTTCGTCGAAAGACGGCGGAACACCTGTTTCCTTGACGCGCTCATGAATGAACATGAGCAGCTCTTTTTGCTTGGGTGTCAGCATGTTGCTCCCCTCGATGCGGTGTCGCCGCCGTGGTGGTAGGGCCCGT
>JAYZVT010000216.1:0-9800 GCA_036155355.1 Pseudomonadota bacterium | reverse complement strand
AGGCCGCTCAGGACGGCGTTGGCGAGCGCGACCTGCGTCTCGAGCGCGGGCAGCTCCTCCGGCCGGTCCGGTGGTGCGAGCACCACAACGCTTCCCGCGCCGGCGGCGGCAGCGCCGAGCATCAGCTCGTGTCCAAGCTGGTTCACCGAATAGACCGACAGCGGCAGCATGTTGGCCGGCAACCCGTTGCCGAAGCGGGACATGGCGGAAATGAGCCCGCTACCGTGGCGCTCGTCATGCACCAGCAGTACAGGGTCCTTGCCGCCGGCCGCCAGATAGCTGCGCATCAGGATCTGAACGCGCGCGATCAGGTCAGCCCGCTGCGGGTAGGCATAACTGACGGCGCCGGTCGGGCAAGATGCGCTGCAGTTGCCGCAGCCGCCGCAGACTAGCGCATTCACGCTCACATGATCGCCGTCCGGCGTGATCGCCGACAGCGGGCAGTTGTCGAGGCAGTTGCTGCAGCCCACCTTGCCGCTGCGCCCATGGGCGCAGATGTCGGCGTCGTAGGTGACATAGATTGGCTTCTCGAACTCGCCAACCATGTCGCTGATCTCGAACATCGCCCTGGCGATGCTCGCGGGGTGCTTGGGATCAACGTGGAAATACCCGTCGCGCCGCTCCGCCGCCGGGAACAGCGGCGTACCGCCGGACATGTCGAAGATCAGATCGCATTTGGATGCCGCGCCGTTGCGGTCCATCAGGAAGGCGAGTTCGGTTTTCGAGGAGGGCAGGGCGGGCGCGTAGCCGTCTACCACGATCTCGAACGACCCGAGTGTCCCGCTGGCGCGCGCGATGCGTCCCTTGTAGATCGGTACGGTGACGGTGGTTGGGGGAAGAATGTCGGCGGTGTCGCTGAGCATCACCGATACGCTCAGACGCCCGGAAAGCTGCTCGGCCGCCTCAAGTGCCGCCTGCCCGGCCCCGTAGACCAGGCAGACGCCCTCCGAACGGACCGGTGTCGTGCCCGCCGGCCGGGATTCATGCGCGGCCTCGGCCAACAGCGCCGCGATCTTGGGCAGCGCCTTCTTGCCTGCCTTGGACCAGCCGGCCCGCTCCCGGATATTGGTGAAGACGATGTCGCGGCCGCCTTTTTCCTCGGCCAGTTCGCGGAACAGGGGGGCTTCCTGGGTGCAGGCCACCATGAGCGGTTTTTCGCCGTCGAGCGCTGCCCCGAAGGACGGCAGCTGCGCCCGGCACAGATGCGAATGCACCGTGACGTCGCCGTCGCCCTCTCCCAGGCAGCCTTTCAGCCTGGCGCCGTCAATCTCCATGGTGCGTTCGCAGTCGCAGACCAGGAGCTGGCGGCCCTTGAATTCAAATGCCATTGCGTCTCACTGCCTATTGATTATGCACAGCAGGAAAAATTGCTTTATGTCAGCAAGTTAAAGTGAGGCCCTGTGCGCTTTCCCCCAAAGGGTAGTATAATCTTCATGAGCGCGCCACAAGGACTGCATTCAGGAATTCTGCCGCGAATGACCTATTCATCATCCATGCCTTTGGGCGTGGTCATTGCCCGTCACGATGTTGACAGCCCCTGGCAGGACCACGTCTGGAGGCCTGCCGCCGTGCTGCTTGGCGCCCCTCCCGTTGACGAGTGGCGCGAACTGGCCCGCGGCCAGGGCTGGGTGCAATATCTGGCAGCCAATGCCACGGTCGAACTGCACCGCAAGGAAACCGAAGCCTACAAGTTCAATCTTGAGGGCGAGGAGCCTGTACTCTACGTGGTCCTCGCGGCCGATGACGACCCGGAATCCCCCCATGAAGTCCGGGTCAGCAAGGTCACGGCGTCGCCCTTCGAGGCCCAGGACTATCTGGACTCCGGGGAGGAGATCGTCGAGCCGGTGCCCATGCCGGAGGCCATGGTGGAGTGGCTCGCCGACTACATCGCCGAACACCACGTCGAGGAAAAGTTCAAGAAGCGCAAGCGGGACGAAGTGAAAATCGAGGACTACAAATTCGGCCAGGAGCCCATCCACGAGGTGCGGCGTCGCATGGCGGGCCAGGACAACGATGGCTGAGCAGGACGATTTCCTCTCCCGCTGGTCCCGGCGCAAGACCGAGGCCCGCGCGGGCCGGAAAAAGAAGGAGCCGGCTCCTGCTGAAGAGCAGGCTGGTCTATCGGAAACTGAGGCGCCACGGCCGGGCGGCGATGGCGCCGGCGTCGCTCCGCAGCGTGGCGAACTGGCCGCACGGGAGGGTGAAGGCGTCGTCGCGGATGCTCCCGCGCAGGAAGAAGACTTCACGGATTTCGATTTCGACGCGCTCGATTACAACTCCGACTATACCCGCTTCATGAAGAAGGGCGTCCCCGACTGGGTGCGCCAGCGCGCCCTGAGCAAACTTTGGACTTCTGACCCTATCCTCGCAAATCTCGACGGTCTCGTGGACTACGGCGAGGACTTCACCGATGACGCCCTGGCGGTGAAGAATCTTGTGACCGCTTGGAAGCCGGGCCAGGGCTACCGCACCGACGAGGAAGTGCAGCGCGATCGCGAGGAATACGGCCCCGAGGACCAGAAACTCGCCGCCCGCAAGGAACGCGAAGCCCGCGAGGCTGCGGAAGCTCGCAAGGCCGAGGCCGAGGAGTCCGGCGAAGCGGGTGACGGTGAGGAGGACGAGACCGTCGCCTCGGAAATGGCAGACGCGGATACGACATCTGCTGACAGCAATGCCGCCGGCGCGCGGGAAGCTGATGATACCAAGAACCATCCCGCCTAGGCGGCATTTTGCATACTTTCTGGCGGCAGTTGCGCTCTTCCTGGGCGTGGGCGGTTTCGCATTCGCCGAGGACAAGCCCGAAAACCGCGTCGTTTCCGAAGCCGAGCAGTTGCTTGCCGGCGCCGATGCCAACCGCTTCGACGTGGTGCTCTATCTCCTCAACAGGGGCGTCGATGCCAACGCCGCCGGACCGAAAGGCTTCACTGCCCTGATCGTCGCCGCAGCCAAGGGGAATGAGGATGTTGTCGGTCTGCTGCTTACGCGCGGCGCCGACCCGGACCGCGTCACCGACGAAGGCTGGCCAGCGCTGATGGAAGCCGCGCGCTATGGCAAGCACGCGGTCATGAAGAAATTGCTCAAGGCTGGCGCACGCACCGACATCCGCAGCAAGGGCAGGGGTGAGACCGCGCTCATCATCGCCGCCAAGGGCGAGAGTCCCGACGCTGTGACGGCACTCCTCGACGCAGGCGCCGATCCCAATATCACGCAGAGCGAAAAAGGCATCACCGCGCTGCATGCTGCGCTCGCCAGCGAGAAAGAGAGGTCCGTCGAGATCGTCGGCGAGCTGCTGGTTCGCGGCGCCGATCCCCGCAGGCCTGCCAAGGATGGCTTCACGCCGCTGATGGCCTCGATCGATTCCGGCATGTTGGCAAAACTCATGCTGGTCTTGTCTGAGAAGGTCGACGTGGCCGCCAGCGCTGCCGATGGGCGCAGCGCGCTCAGCATTGCCGCCGGTTATGGCAACGGTCCGATGGTGCGGGCGCTCCTCCAGGCCGGCGCTCCTGCCGAGTCCGACGCAGGCGGCAGCACGCCGCTCGGCGAGGCCGTGCGATCCGGGCAGGCTGATGCGGTAGGCGCGCTGCTGGACAAGGGCGCCGACGCCAACCGGCCAGGAAAAGGCGGCAAGCCGCCCCTCTCCATCGCCGCACAGAATGGCTATGACGATGTCGTCAAGCTGCTGCTCGAGAAAGGCGCGGATGTGAACGGCCGCGGCAAGGAAGACGGCGCGACCGCGCTCATGTGGGCCGCCAATGGCGGCTACAAGTCCATTGTCGAGCTGCTGCTCGGCCGCGGGGCCGACCCCACGCTGAAGGCAAATGACGGCTGGACCGCGTCGGCCGCCGCCCGCATGGCGGGTCACGACGAGATAGCCGGGATGCTGGAACGCAAGATCTGAGCGCGCAGGGCCGCCCGCGAACGGCCGGTTAACCCTTCAGCGAAGGGTCGGCCAGATGCTGGCGCAGCATTTCGGTATACTGTGCGACCATGTGGGAAACGAATTTCTCATGGTCATCGATTTCGAGGACCTGCCTGCCCACATAGGCGTTGTAGCGCGCCGCCGCATAGAGGAAGCACATGTGCAGATCGGTTGCCTTGACCTTGGCGTTCTCACGGTTGGCAACGTCGATGAACCTGTCCGCCGTCTTGAGGAAGGCCATGGTGTCGAGCTTGCCCTGCGCCCGCTCCGCGCGGCGTTCCTTGCGATTTTTTGTGCCTGTCGGCTCGTCCACGGTTCTCTCCCTGCATAGGCGACTGCGGGCCGAGTTTAGCGGCTTGACCGAGCCCCTGTCACGCGCAGCCGGCGCGGCGGCTATTCTCGTTTTCTTCGCCGTGGCGCAGCCTGCCTGGGCACAATCGGCAACCGATTGCCAGGCGCCGGAGCCGGTGTGCGCCACGCGCGCCAGCATCTTCAGCATCGGCGCCTTCGACCCCTCGGGCAGCGCCGTGCGCATTGGGCCTGACCTGCTGGTGACCAACCGCCATGTGGTGGCCGACGAGACGAAGGTGGAAATCCGCCTGCCTGGCGGCGAGACGGTAGCGGGCGAGGTGCTGCCCACATCCTATGGCGGCGATCTGGTGCTGGAGACGGCGCCGCTGCCCGAGGGACCGGCGCTGACCGGAGTAGCGGCGGAAACCACGGGCGATCTCTACACCGTCGCGCAGGACATCACCGAGCGACGGGTACGCGTCTTTCCAAAGGGCAGCGTCCTGCTGCCGCCTGCGGAAGGAAAGCCCTTCGCCCGCCTGCATCACACCGCCTACAGCCAGCCGGGAAACAGCGGTGGCGCACTGGTCAACGGCAAGGGCGAGCTTGTCGCCATCGCCACTTCGGGCGGGGAGGGGCGCTTCGAGGCTGTGCCCGCCACCGAGATCGCCAAGCTGCAAGAACTGAGCGGCGATGCCCGCGCCGAGGACAGCGCCCGCATCGGCAAGGCATACCGCGAATGCACCGAGATCGTCGAACAGGCGATCCGCGTCGGTGACAAGCTGCCCGACAACGTTTCCGAGAAACTCATTTCCTCCTGCGAGAGCAGCAACAACCGTCAGCTCTTCGACCTGGCGGGTCAGGCGCTGGGTCGCAGCGCGCAATTCGACAAGGCTATTGCCTTCTTCGAGAAGTCCATCGAGCGCGATCCCAACGCTATCAACTCGCGCATCAGCCTTGTCATCACGCTGAACTTCGCCCGCCGGCAGAAGGACGCCGTTCCCCATGTGCGCTGGCTGCTCGACGTGATCCCCGAGGACGCCTCGGTCCAGCGCGCCGCCATCCAGGCCGGCAAGATCACGGGCGACAAGGAACTTGCCGAGCGGGCGCTGAAGCTGATCGAGCAGCACAGCCCGCAGCAGCTCGAGGCGGCAAAGCGCTTTCTCGACGCGCCGCTGCCCGCCGACCGCGCCCGCTGATTAATTCCGACCGGCGGCGACGGTTGCCGGATTGACGATCCAGCCATGCCTGGTGCGTTTCGTCCGGTCGCTGGGCGAAGCCGTGCCGAGCGCCAGGATCGCCTGCTTAAGCTCCTGCGTGCTCCAGCCGGGGTTCTGCGCTTTCAGCCGTGCGGCAAGCGAAGCGATGCGCGGCGCGGCGAAGCTGGTACCGGATACCTTCTTCAGCAGACCGTTATGGTCAATGGAGATGATGCCCTCGCCGGGCGTGGAAATGTCCACGGAGGCAGGGCCCCAGTTGGACTCCCTCGGCAAGCGCCCGAAGGCGTCGGTGGAAGTGACGACGATAGCGTTTTCCATCCCGAAGCTCGCCGGATATACCGGCTTCTCGTCGATATTGCGTCCGTCGTTGCCGGCTGAGATCACAAACAGCAATTCGGGATGCGCCCTGGCGGCCGTAAGGAACGGCTCCCAATCCTGCTTCCTGTAGCCGCCGAGCGACATGGAGACAATGGGCGCCGGGCCTTTGGCGATCTCTTCCACCAGTCGCGCGAAGCTCGAGGGATCGGCATGGCGGAAACGGTAGGGCGCGATGCGCGCCAGCGGCGCTTCATGCAGGATGATCCCGGCGACGCTGGTGCCGTGACGGCGGCCTTGATCCGCGTCTTCGCCGGGGGCCACGTCGAAGGGCTGGCCGTCGCCGTCCTGGGCGTCGTAGCCGTACAGATCGCCACGCTCGTCCCGCGCCAGCCGGCGCGCCACCGCATCGAGCGCATAGTTGACGCCTGTGTCGATAACCGCCACCGCGACGCCGCCCGGGTCAGATCCGGGGGGCACCGGCGGCTCGCCCTGACCCGCATTCGCGATAGCCGGGAACAACAGGATCGCCGCCAACAGGGCCAACAGCGTATACCTTGCGCCGCGGGAAGCCAGGCCGTTGCAATCTCGTCCGCGCCCTTCTAACGTCGCGCCGGCCCCCGGGCCGGAAAGGTATGCCCCATGTCCCATCAGACCGCTGTCTGGCCCAAGGAGCTTCGCCTCGCCAAGGACAAGGACTCCCTCCGCGTCACGTTCGACGACGGCGTTGGCGTCAGTCTCAGCGCCGAATATCTGCGGGTCATGAGCCCCAGCGCTGAAGTGCAGGGGCACAGCCCCGAGCAGCGCCAGACTGTCGGCTTCAAGCGCAATGTCCGCATCAAGTCCCTCGAGCCAGTTGGCAACTATGCTGTTCGCGTCGTCTTCGATGACGGTCATGATACCGGTCTCTTCAGCTGGGACTATCTCTACGAACTGGGCGCCGACTTCGACAAGCGCTGGGCCCAATATCTCGCCGAACTCGAAGCCAAGGGCCTCGCCCGGGGCTGACGCGTCGCCCTGACCGTTTCGGCGCTCAGATATAGGCATCTGTCTTGAGCTGACGCAGCGCCGCCGGCGACAGCAACCGGCGTCCGGATGCGTTGGCGGCGCGAACGCATTCCCGGACCAGGTCAGCATTGGAGTCCGCCGGCTTGCCGTCGCGCAGATGCAGGTTGTTCTCCATCCCGATGCGGACATGCCCGCCATGGGCGAGCACCGCGTCCACGCACTTGAAAACCGATTTGCCGAAGGAGCAGAAGGACCACACCAGGTCCCCATCTGTATTCGCCCGCAGAAAAGAATCGAGGTCGGCCGGGTCTGCTTCCTGCCCCTTGCTGTACTTGCCGAGCACGAACAGCACGAATGGCCTGCGGAAGGGTATCAGCCCGCGCGTCTTCAGTTCGATGAATCGCACGAGGTCATTCGCGTCGTAGAGAATGAACTGCGGCCAGATCGCGTCTTCTCTCATCCATTCGAGGAAAGCGGCAAATCTCTTCTCAGGCAGGTCGACGGGGAAGATTTCGGAGAGTGCCATCGACACCGCCTCCGGCCGCACGTCGCGCACCAATTGCATCTGCTCTTCCGCGCCATATTTGCCGACCGCCTCGGTGGTGATCTGCACTATGAGATTGTAGCCGGCAATGCGCTCTATCTGGCCGAGCGCCTGCCGGTACAGGTCGGCATCGAGCACATGCTTGCCCTGCCGGTCGCGTACATGCACGTGCACCATCGCGGCGCCGGCCTCGCGACAGCGCGCCGCATCCTCGCCGATCTCGGCTGGCGTCATCGGGATTGCGGGATGATCCTGCTTTGTCCGCCGCGCGCCGTTGGGCGCAGCCATCAGGATCAGACCGTCTCGTCGCGCGCTTTCTCTGCCGGGCATGACAATCAGGCTTCGATTGCGCCAAGCGTGTCGCGCAAGGTCTTGTCGAGCAGATCGGTCAATTCCTCCAGTTCACCGTCCGATATGATGAAGGGCGGCGCCACCAGCACGTGGTCGCCTGCCTTGCCGTCGATCGTGCCGCCCGCCGGATAGACGATCAGCCCGTTTTTCTGCGCGATCGACTTGTACCGGCCGGCAACGCCCTTGGCCGGATCGAAGGGCGTCTTCCCGCCGCGGTCCGCCACGAACTCGATACCGACGAACAGGCCGCGCCCGCGGACATCGCCCACATGCGGGTGCTGACCAAAGCGGTCCTGCAGCATGGCGCGGAATGTCTTGGCGCGTGCGCGCACCTTTTCGAGCAGCCCGTCCTCTTCAATTACCTGCTGTATGGCCAGCGCGCCCGCGCAGGCCGCCGCATGGGCCATATAGGTATGGCCGTGCTCGAAGGCGCCCGAGCCCGCCGCGATCAGATCCGCGTGCTCGCCGCGCACAAGCAGCGCCCCGATGGGCTGGTAGCCGCCGCCCAGTCCCTTGGCGGTCGCGACCATGTCCGGCACGACGCCATCCTGCTCGCAGGCGAACAGCGTGCCCGTGCGCCCCATCCCGCACATCACTTCGTCGAGTATCAGCAGCACGCCATGTTTGTCGCAGACGCGCCGGATATCCTTGAAATAGCCGGGCGGCGGCGCGACCGCGCCCATCGTCGATCCCACCACCGTCTCCGCGGCGAAGGCGGCGACGGTCTGCGGACCAAGGCGCAGAATTTCGTCCTCAAGCGCCTTGGCGGCGCGCTTGCCGTATGCTTCGTCGCTCTCGTCATCCCGCTTCAGCCGGTAGGGGTAGCAGGCCTCGATATGCGTCACGGCGGGGCTTAGCATGGGTTCGTATTTGGCCCGCCGCGCCGCATGGCCGCCGAGCGAAAGCCCGCCAAGCGTGGCACCGTGATAGGATTGACGCCGGGCGATGAAGCGATAGCGGCCGGGCTGTCCCCGTTCGATCTGCACCTGCCGGGCGAATTTCATCGCCGCTTCCATCGCCTCCGACCCGCCGGCGACGAAACAGACACGGTCGATATCGCCCGGCGCCCGCTCCGCCAGCCATGTCGCCAGCTTTTCAGCCGGCTCATTGGTGAAGAAGGACGAGTGCGCGAATGCCACCTTGTCCAGCTGGGCCTTGATGGCGGCGACAACCTTGGGGTGCCCGTGGCCGAGGCAGGACACTGCCGCGCCACCGGACCCGTCCAGGTAACGTTTGCCCGCGCTGTCGATCAGATACACCCCTTCGCCGCCCGCCGCGACCGGATATGACGCTTTGAGGCTGCGGTGGAGAATGTTTGAAGTCATTTGCTGCCCCTCTGGTTGACTGAGCCGCACCGGCCTGGCGGCTTCAGGCCGACAGGAAGAAATCGTCGTCGTTGCCCACGATCTTCGGGTCGGGCTTGCCCACCGCTTCCTCGTCCTTGCCCGTGTAGTTCAGATGGCTCAGCACATGACGGATTGCACCGACCCGGGTCCTGCGCTTGTCGTTTGCACGGATCACGGTCCACGGAGTGAGTTCGCGGTGCGTGCGGCGGAACATGTCATCGCGCGCCTGGCTGTAGTCTTCCCAATGAGAGATGGCGGCGAGATCGATGTCCGTCAACTTCCAGCGCTTCAGCGGATCCTGCCGCCTGGCATGGAGCCGCTTGAGCTGCATCTCGCGGCCGATGGTCAGCCACAGCTTGAACAGCTTGATGTCGTCACGCACCAGCGCTGCCTCGAAGGCCGGCGCCTCGCCATAGAATTTTTCCACTTGCTCGGGCGTGCAGAAACCCATCACCCGTTCGACGCCTGCCCGGTTGTACCATGAGCGGTCGAACAGCAGCATGTCGCCGGCAGTAGGCAGTTGCGCGGCATAGCGCTGGAAGTACCACTGGCCGCGCTCGGCTTCCGTCGGCTTGGGCAGCGCCACTGCGCGGGCATGGCGGGGATTGAGATGCTCCATGAAGCGCTTGATGGTGCCGCCCTTGCCAGCGGCATCCCTGCCCTCGAACAGGATGACGATGCGTTGCCCGGTGTCCTGTGACCACGCCTGCATCTTCAGCAGTTCGATCTGCAGGAGCCGCAATTTGCGTTCGTATTTCTTGCGCTTCATACGACTGTCATACGGATAGCCCCCACTCTCCAGGGCCTTT
>JAYZVT010000215.1:0-4897 GCA_036155355.1 Pseudomonadota bacterium | reverse complement strand
GCGACAGGTCGTCCTCAGGAAGAAGGACGAAGTCGCCGAGCGCGGTCATGTCCTTGACGGCGATATGCTCGGCCAGCCTGAGCCGGTCGGCCCCGGCGACGGGCACACCCGCGTCCTTGAGCGCGCGGATGAGCGGCCGGGCAAGCGGCGCGCGCTGGCGCAGGAGGATCAGGATGTCGGCGGCGCGGATGTGGCGTCCGGGACGAAGTTCCTCGCCGGTGTCGATCCAGTTGCGGACCGTTGCGGCGATACGGCGCGCCAGCGCTTCTTCGGGCGAGACGCCCCTGCCCGTCCCGGCGCGGTTTGGCTCGAAGGCGGGAGCGTCTTCCACGGGCGGCGGCTCCTCGACCGGCCAAACGTCCACCAGTCCGGGCTGGCCGGTGCGGTAAGGCTCATGGACGATAGGCTCGGGCCCGAAGGCAATGCCGGGGCGGGCGGCGGGCAGTTCGAACACGCCGTCCACGGCGGAAAGGATAGCCGCGACCGAGCGGTAGGAGACGGTGAGCGGCACCGGATGCCAGCGGCGGCCCGCACCTTCCGCCCGTGACTTGAAGTCCCTGCCCTTGCGCTGCACTTCCTCGGGGCGCGCGCCCTGGACACTGTAGATGGACTGCTTTTCGTCGCCGACGGCGAAAAGCGTGCGCAGTTCTTCCCGCGCACCCGCGCCGGCGAAGAACTCCTGGACCAGCGCAGAGACTACGCGCCATTGGGCGGGACTGGTGTCCTGCGATTCGTCTACGAGGATATGGTCGATGCCGTAGTCGAGCTTGTAGAGCACCCAGGCGGCAGCGCCGGTGCGGTTGAGCAGGTTGTCGGCCTTCTCGATCAGGTCGGAGAAGTCGAGCGCGGCAAGCGCGGACTTGGCCCGCGAATAGGCATCCAGCATGGCCTCGGCTAGAGTTATGAGCGCGCCAGTCGCGGCAGCGACGCGCATGGCGGCGCGTTCGGCTGCGAGAGTCGCGACAAATGCGGCTGCCTTGCCAAGCCTGTCATCCACGTCAGGATGACCGTCGCTCACGGCCTTCGTGCAGATGCGCTTTCGCGGCGCCCCGGCCTGGGTGAGGAACGCCTGCTCCATCCGGCGCGCCCTCTCCGCACCGTCACTGGCATAGCGAGCAGCGGAGAGCCTGTCGGCAAGCGTCCTGTCGGTCTTCTGGCCCTCCGCCAGCACCGGCAGCATGGCGTCGATCTCGCCATCAGTCAGCGCGGCGGCAGTATCGCGCAAGGAATCGGCCACGCTGCGGCCATGTCCGACGCCCATCAGCCGCCGCAGGGCCAGCTCCTCGGCCTCGCCAACCCGTCCGGCATCGGTGCTGAGGCGGCTGATGGCGCGCAATTCGTCGCGGCGCGCAAGGATGGCCTCGATCAGGCTACGGAAGCGCTCCTCGCCGGTCTCGGCGATCACGGTGGCGAGCGAATCCGAAAGCGGACTGGCGCCGCCGTCCGACGCACGAGCTAGCACCTCGTCGATGGCGGCGTTCATGAGCAGGCGCGTTTCCACCTCGTCCAGAACGCGGAAGGACGGCGGCACGTCGGCCTCGAGCGGAAAGCGATGCAGCAGGCGTTCGCAAAAGGCGTGAAGGGTGTAGATCTTCAAACCGCCATGGGCGTCGAGCGTCTGCGCGAACAGGCGGCGGGCGCGGGCGAGCGTCTCGTCGTCAGCCGGCTCGCCGCAGGCCTCCTTGAGCATCCGGCGCAGATCATCCTCTTCCGCGACTGCCCATTTGCGCAGTTCCTTCAACACGCGGTTCTTCATCTCGGCGGCGGCTGCCTTGGTATAGGTGAGGCACAGGATCTGCTCGGGCCGCACGCCGTCCTGCAGCAGCAGGCGCAGCACGCGAAGCACCAGCACGTAGGTCTTGCCCGTGCCGGCGTTGGCCGACACCCAGACCGAGGCGCCGGGATCGGAGGCCAGATGCTGCGGCTTTGCGGCCGGCACTTTGGCGGCGGACCTGGCCATCTCAGTCCTCCCCCTCGCCGGTCTCGTCGAGCCACTCGTCGAGCCGCGCCAGATGGGCGTAATCGTCGAAGCGGTAGTTGAAACGCTTGCGGCGCAGCGCCTCGTAGGGCTGTGCCGGGTTGTCATAGGTGGTGACGAGTTCGCGCAGCTTGCCCAATGTCTCTTCGGCGAGCGCGGAGGGATCGCCCGGCGCGTCGGTCTGCTCGCCGTCCTCGCCGCTCCCCAGCACACGGATATGCGCCAGCCGCGCGACCTGAGCCGGACCGAGGGATTCGAAACCGCCCGCCGCGACAATTGCTGCTTCAAGCGGCAGTTGCGGCGCCCGCAGTTGCTCCAGATCGCTTTTCCTTGGCGGCGCGCCGGTCTTGTAGTCGTAAATCGACACCCGCCCATCGCCTCCCATGTCGATGCGGTCGGCGCGGGCGGTCAGCGTGAAGCTGTCGCCGACCGCCATCTCGCCATTCAGCTCGGAATGCACATGGGTGATCCCCGCGCGGCGTTCCGGCTCGGTGGCGGCGAACCACTCGGCAAAGCGGGCGAATTGCGGCTCCCAGAAGGCGCGCACGCCGGCATGGCCGCCAAATTCGGCAAAGAGCGCGCCCGCTTCCCGCATCAGCTCGCCCGCGACATCGTTCGGCAGCGCCGTGGAGAAACGCCGGGCGAATCGATTGAGAGCTTCATGGATGACGTGGCCGCGCAGCCGCGCATCAGGCGCACCGGCGATCTCTTCTACGGGCGACAGCCCAAGAATGTTGCGCGCGAAAATATCGTATGGATTGGCGATCCATTTCTCGATGCGGGTGACGGAGAGCTTGCGGGGCCGGCTCTCGACCGGCGGACAAGGCGAGGGTCTCTCCGCCTTGGGTATGGGGTCGGCGAGGTCACGGGCCCGCGCCCAGGCGGTCCAGCTTGCGGCGCTCAATGGTTTCGTGCCGGCCGCCTCGAGCACGGCATCGAGCCGCTGCAGCCAGCGCGACGGCACCGTCGGCGCTCCGTCCTGCTTGCCGGAGCGCACCAGGAACACCTGTACCGCCCCGAGCAGTTGCGCGAAGTCGTGGGCGGCGAGGCCGATGCGCCGCTCGGGCGCGGACAGACCAACGGCGTCGCGCATGGCGCGGTTGAGCCAGGCATCGCTGTCCTCGGCGCGTGGCCAGGTGCCCTCGTTGAGCCCGGCGAGGATCACGGCGTCGGGCTGCTGCAGTCGCGCCTCGAGCTGGCCCCAGATGAAGAGCCGCGGATGGGCCTCGCGGCGCGGACGCGCGGCGAGGCCGGCAACGAGCGTGCGGTACAGCTCGGGATAGTCGGATGCAGAAATCTCCGGACCATCGTCCACATGCTGGGCAAGTTCGGCGAAGAAACGCGCCAGCGCCTCGCCAGGCTCGCCGGCCCACAGGGTATCGGCCCGTCCATCCTCGTCGCGGGCAAGCGCTTCCGCCACCTGTATATGGGCCGCGGCAAATGCCGCCGTCGCCGCCGCGCCAGTGAGCGCGCGAAGCGGAGCGAAGGCGCGGTCGGCATCGTCCGCCAGCATTCGCATCTCTTCCCAATCGCCCGGCCGCAAGCGCCGCAGGGGTCGGGGGACATGTTCGTCCGCACCAGCCCGAAGCTCGGCGCGCCCGACCGCCGCGGAGAGGCCGTGCAGCCCCGGTGGAACTCCTGGCTGGCGCCACACGGCCAGCTCGATCCGGCGCACGGCGCGGCGGATCGTTCCCGGCGCACGCCCGAGCCGGGTGAAGGGGTGCTTCAGCAGCGACAGCGCCGCGACGGGGCTGTCATGAGCGGCGGCTTCGATGATGTGATCGAAGAAGACTCCGGGCGGCGTGGCGGAGAGAGGGCGCCCGGCGGAATCGTCGATGGACAGTTCCCAGGTGGCGAGCCTCGCGCAGACACGACGCGCCAGGGTGCGGTCGGGTGTCACCAGCGCGGCGGTCATGCCGGGGTCCTCGGCGGCGGCGCGCAGCATCAACGCCACGGCCTCGGCTTCTTCATGTTCGTTGGCCGCATCCACGCGGACGACACCCTCGATGGCGCGTGCGATCTCCCCGCCGCCAAGCCGGCTCCAGCGGCCGGTCGTTCCCGACGGCCGCATGATCTCGCTGGCAAGACGGGCGCGAGCGCCATCGCCGTCGCCGTCGAGCACAGCCACGTCGGCTCGTTCCAGGCCCATGCGGTCGAGCAACAGCTTGAGGCCATATTGGGGGTGCTCGGGATGTCCGCCATCGCGGGTGAGCGACTGCCAGCTGTCCTCGTCGAGTTCGAGGTCGAGGCCGGGCAGCACGACCGCCCCCTGCTCCAGGCGCGCGACCGTCTCCAGCAGTTCCGCGGTCGCGGGCACCGTGCCCGTCGAGCCCTCGGCGATGACTGGCCCTTCAGGAGGACTCGCGGCCAGGCGGCGGGTCTCGGCCTGCATGAGGCGGTTGCGCCTGACATAGGGCGCGAGCGCGCCGCGCTCCTCCAGCAGCTTCGGCCATTCCTCGGTGATGATGGCGAGAAATGTCAGCGTGCGCTGCCAGTGCTCGGCAAAACGGTCGGGCGCCAACGAAGTGAGACCCGAAAGATCGGCCTGCTCGTTGTCCACTGCGTCCATGAGGCGGGCCAGCTCGCCGGCAAGGCGCGCGGCGTGGTGGGCGCGGGCGGAATAAGTCACGCCGTACATCTGCTCGCCGTCCGCGTCCGTCACGGCCTCGGAACTCATGCCAGAGGCCTGCATCCATTTCAGCACCAGTTCCGTCAGGATCAGCCGGCGCTCAAGGCCGGTGATGGCGCGGGGCAGATCGAGCGCCAGCGCCGCGTCGGTGGCTAGCCCCGTGTCGGGCGACAACAGCGCCTCGTCCTCGTCCACGTCGCCGAGCGGCCTGATGGACGGCAACAAGATGGCCTTCGCCCCTGAGCGGCGATGCAATGCCTCCCGCATGGCGCGGCAGGCGCGGCGCGTCG
>JAYZVT010000214.1:0-4924 GCA_036155355.1 Pseudomonadota bacterium | reverse complement strand
GCTCTCAGCCCCGCCGCCTCCAGATGGGCGTTGATGCCGATTTCCTCTCCGACCATGGACTTGCCCTTGGTCACGGTGCGAGCGCCTGCTTCCCGGCAGATGCCGAGAATGATGTCGCGAGCATCGGCCGCGGTCGCCGCCCAGTGCACCTGTCCACCTGACTGATTCACCTTGCTCTCATAAGCTTCCAGGTAAAGATCGAGATGGGCGAGGGCATGCTCCTTGATGGCGCGGGCCCGATCTCTCAGCTGGTCAAATTCCGGGAGCCGCGCCCGCGCTTCCGCGCGCTTGACGACAAAGCCCGTGCGCACTTTTCCCAAGGCCTGCTGCAGCTGCGCGTCATGCAGTGCCTTGTCAGCATTTGCCTTAAAATTATGCGACGTCGATTTCACTTTTTGTCGTCCTTGATGGAACCGATGGGAGGCTCGTCGGTCAGGCCCGCCAATACCTCGGCAACGTGACGGACTTCGATCGGCTTGCCTTCGCGCTGCATCTTGCCAGCCATGTTCATCAGGCAGCCGAGGTCGCCGGCCAGCAGGCACTCCGCGCCGCTGTCCCCTACATTTACCGACTTCTTCTCGACGATGGCGTTGGAGATTGCCGGATACTTGATCGAGAAGGTGCCGCCAAATCCGCAGCAGATTTCGCAGTCGGTCATCTCCTCAAGCATGAGACCTGAAACGCTCCCGAGCAATTTCCGCGGCTGCGCCTTCACGCCCAGCTCGCGCAGACCGGAGCAGGAATCGTGATAGGTGACGCGTTTTTTGAAGGTTGCGTCAACCGAGGTCATGCCGCGCACATCGACGAGAAACGAGACCAGTTCGTGCACTTTGTCGCAGAACAGCCGCGCGCGCTGCGTCATGACAGCGTCTTCCGCGAACAACGTAGCGTAATGCTTCTTCAGCATGCCCGCGCATGAACCCGACGGCACCACCACGTAGTCAAATCCATCGAACGCGTCGATGGTCATGCGCGCGATACTCTTTGCATCCGACCTGTCGCCGGAATTGTACGCGGGTTGCCCGCAGCAGGTCTGGCCTGCTGGGACATTCACGTCGCAGCCGGCCTCTTCAAGCAGTTTTACTGCCGCGAATCCCACCGAGGGACGAAAGAGGTCCACGAGGCAGGTGACGAACAACCCGACCCTCGGACGGTCTTCGCCTCTTTCGCTGGTTGCGGTCACGTCCAAACTCCTTGCAGTGCCTGACCGGTCAGCAGGGACCGGAAGGGGGCGCGTGCCCACCCCTCGCAAGCCGTGATAGGTAGCCCAATCAAGGCGTTGCCGCAATTACGGTGGAACTTGCTCAATGCATTGGGTATCTGCACAGGTGGCGCGGCCGGAAATTCCGACGACCACATTCCTATCGCGGGCCGATTGCCCTAATGTTGCGTCGTTGGCCGCGACGAAGCAGGCCGGCAACAACGTCTTTTGGGAGGAAGACTCAATGAAACGGCTATTCATCGCCACATGTCTTGCCGCCGCTTTCGCACTTGCTTCGGCAGGCGCGTCGGAGGCCAAGGTACGTTGGAAAATGGGCTCGACTTTCCCGAGCAAGCTCGTGCAGCTCGGCGCCATGGGCAAGCAGCTTGAGAAGAATATTGACGAAGTCTCGGGCGGCGAAATCGAGATAAAGTTCTACGAGCCGGGCGCGCTCGTTCCCGCGCTCGAACTGTTCGACGCCATCAAGAGCGGCTCAGTCGATGCCGGCTGGTCCACGCCGGGCTACTGGCAAGGCAAGGAACCCGCATTGTCGCTATTCGCCGCAGTGCCCTTCGGACCGGGCACCGGCGAATACGCCGGATGGCTGTTCTTCGGCGGCGGCGAAGAGCTGATGCAGAAGATCTACCACAAGCATGGCCTGCATTCGATCATCTGCGGCGTCATCGCGCCGGAGGCGTCGGGCTGGTTCCGCGAGGAGATCACTTCGGTCGAGCAACTCAAGGGCAAGAAGATGCGCTTCTTCGGCCTCGGTGCGAAGGTGATGCAGAAACTGGGCGTGGATACACAGCTTCTCGCCGGCGCGGACATCTACCCCGCGCTGGAGCGTGGCACCATCGATGCCACCGAGTTTTCCATGCCGGCCATCGACTTGAATCTCGGATTCTACCAGGTGGCGAAGCACTACTACTTCCCCGGCTGGCACCAGCAGTCCACCATGTTCGAACTGCTCATGAACAAGGACAAGTGGGACAAGCTGAGCAAGACCGAGCAGGCCCAGATCAAGACCGTCTGCCGCGCCAATGTTACATTCGGCATGGCCGAAGGTGAGGCGATCCAGGGCGAAGCACTCAAAACACTGCGCGAGAAGGGTGTTCAGATCCACCGTTGGCCCGATGCGGAGCTTGCCAAGATCAAGGCCGCCTGGGACGACGTGGTGAAGGAACTGGTCGCCAGCGACGCTTCCTTCAAAGAATCCTGGGAGTCGCTTCAGAAGTTCCGCGACAACTACAAGGAGTGGGGTTCCCTCGGTTATCTGAAATAGACGAAACGGAGCGCCGGGGAGCTTGCAGGCTTCCCGGCGTGCGCCGCGGCGGCCACGCCTGGGGGAGGGGGACATGAGGACGCTACTGAGGCTGACGGCCGTCATCGACGGCATACTCGGCGTTGTGGCCAGGATCGGTTGCGTCGCCGGCCTGATGCTGGTGGTGGTGATCGTCTACGACGTCATCACCCGCTATTTCGGCTTTCCTAAGATGTTCGGCTTCAACTCGACCCAGTATCAGGAGTTCGAGTATTGGCTGCACACCGTCCTTTTTTCGCTCGTCATCGGCTATGCCTATACCCGCCAGTCGCACGTGCGCATCGACCTGGTCCGGGACCGGCTGACCAGGCGTACCAAATACATTCTCGAGGTTCTGGGCATAACCCTGCTGCTAATCCCGTTCTGCCTCATCGCGCTCAACTACAATTTGCACTATGTGCAGGCGTCCTACAGCGAGGGCGAGATTTCCAAATCCGTCATCGGTCTAACGCACATCTGGATCCTCAAGTCCTTTCTTGTCGCCCTGTTTGGCCTGCTGCTTCTGGCGGCGATCTCCCAGCTGATCAAGGCTGTTGCCGGGCTGCGTGGCGAGCTTCCGGATGAAATGGTCTCCGGCGCTCTCGGCGGGGACAACTGAGATGGACTTCTTCATCGACTATTTGCCGGTGCTGATGTTCCTGGCGCTCGGTGCGCTACTGTTTTCCGGTTATCCCGTTTCCTTTGTTCTCGGTGGCGTCGGACTCACCTTCGGCTTCATCGGTATTTTTTTCGACGTTTTCGCCTGGGCCCAGTTCGGCTCTATCCCGTCGCGCATCTTTGGTGGACTGGCGGAAAACCTGATCCTTACAGCCATTCCCATGTTCATCCTCATGGGCACCGTGCTGGAGCGTTCAGGCGTCGCGCGCGAATTGCTCAATTGTCTGCAGGTTCTGCTGCGCCGCGTGCCGGGCGGATTGGCGCTGTCGGTGACACTGATGGGAACCATCATGGCTGCCACCACCGGCATCATCGGCGCGTCGGTGGTCATGATGACCCTGCTCGCCTTGCCGGTCATGGCGGCCCGCAACTACGACTTGCCGCTCGCCACCGGCACTATCGCCGCGTCGGGAACGCTCGGCATCCTTATCCCGCCTTCGATCATGCTCGTGATCATGGCCGACCTGCTGGCCAAGTCCGTCGGCAACATGTTCGTCGCCGCTTTTTTTCCGGGGCTGCTGCTGTCGGCCCTCTATGTCATCTACATCGTTGCCCTGTGCATGCTGAATCCGAAGCTGGCGCCGCTGCCGGACCGCAACTTCGGACCGGACACAACGCTCGGCGTCTGGAAGATGGTGGCGCGCAGTTTTATTCCGCCGCTGCTGCTGATCTTCCTCGTACTCGGCTCGATTCTGTTCGGCTGGGCGACGCCGACCGAAGCCGCGGGCGTCGGCGCGGCGGGCTCCATAGTCCTCGCATTCGTCAATCTGGTGCTTCTGCCTGTTATTGGCGCCACCCATGACGACTTCGACGAGTCCGAAGGATTGAAGCGCATAATTGACGACAGGGCCGTTGGGGGCGGATTCATCGGCGAATTCGGGCATTTCTGCCGCGTAATCTGGGATTCCGCCATGCGCAGCGCCCAGACCAATGCGATGCTGTTCGGCATCTTCATCGGTGCGACTGTCTTTTCCTATGTGTTCCGCTCTTTGGGCGGAGACTCAATCGTCGTCGATTTCGTCGAGGGCCTCGGTCTGGGTTCATGGGGCCTACTTATTCTGCTAATGGGCCTGATCTTTTTCCTCGGCTTCTTCTTCGACTGGATCGAGATCACGCTGATCGTGCTGCCGGTGTTCTCGCCTATCATCGCGGAACTGGATTTCGGCTCCCACGTGGACAAGTTCGAGGTGGTCTACTGGTTCGCAATTCTCATGGCTGTAAACCTGCAGACGTCATTCCTGACGCCGCCCTTCGGCTTCGCTCTGTTCTACATGAAGGCGGTAGCGCCGCCCGGGGTGAAGATCGAGCACATTTACAAGGGCATCATACCCTTTGTCGTGCTGCAGTTGACCGGGCTTGGCCTTGTCATGGCCTTTCCCGAGATCGCGCTATGGCTGCCCCGGGTGCTGCTCAACTAGACGGCCGCAGGCCTATTCCTTTTTGGAAAACTGCTTGAGATAGGCGATGACGTCGTCGCGGTCGGCGGCTTCCTTCAATCCGGGAAACGACATCTTGCCGCCGGGCACCAGATGCTTTGGATTCTCCAGGTAGTCGTGGAGCATGGCATCGTCCCACACGAGACCACCCGCGCCCGCATCCTTCATCGGCTTGGAATAGTTGTAACCTTCCTGTGCCCCGGCAGTGGCGCCGATGATATTGTTGAGCGGAGGGCCCACTTTCTTCTTCGCGTCGGGCCCCACGTCGTGACAGGCCTTGCACTTCTTGAACACGGCCTCGCCCTTCGC
>JAYZVT010000213.1:0-8877 GCA_036155355.1 Pseudomonadota bacterium | reverse complement strand
GTCAACATGACGGCGCTGGCCGTGGTCGAGAGCCAGCATGGCGCCCGCAAGGTGTAATTCCGGCCTTGGGTTGGCGTTGTTCTTCTTTCGTCACCCCCGGGCTTGACCCGGGGGTCCATTCGGCCATCCCCGCCGGCACATGCCTTGCCTACAGTCCGCATGGATTGCCGGATCAAGTCCGGCAATGACGAGAGATGGGGTGCGGGGCGTCTTGGGCGAAACCCTCCCGCTCCCGGGGAATCCGGCTAGAGTGCTTGGCCCAGAGCATGATCCCGAAAAGTGGGAACCGGTTTTCGGACAAGATCATGCCCATGAAAACGCGGACGTGGTGGAACTGGTAGACACACAGGACTTAAAATCCTGAGGGAGGCAACTCCCGTGAGGGTTCGACTCCCTCCGTCCGCACCAATTCTCGCCCGGTTGTGGGCCGTCGCGAGTGGCACTGTCCGATATACATCGACAGACTTTCTCCGGGCCCGTTCATGCCCGGTTCATCTTGCCTTTGTGAGAGTACAGCGAGGAGGAGTGGGCGGCCCGTGGCAAGGCCGCAGCAAATGGGGAGAGATGATCATGCGCGCTTTTCTGGCGGCCCTTGCCGTTTTGAGCGCCTTCGCAGCGTTCGCTTCGCCCGCTCAAGCGGCGACCAGGCAGCAGTGGGACGCCTGCGGCAACCAGAACGACGCCAAGGCCAGCATACAGGCCTGTTCGCAGATCATCGCCGCCAACAAGGAGACGAAAGCCTACCTGGCCATCGCCTTCACCAACCGTGGCTTTTCTTATCAGAGCACGGGCGAGCTTGACCGCGCCATCTCCGACCTGACCAGGGCGATCGAGCTCGATCCTTCCAAATACGAGGCCTACCAGAACCGCGCCGTGGCCTACTCCAAGAAGCCGGACTGGGAACATGCCATCGCCGACTACTCGAAAGCCATCGGCCTCAAGCCCGACAGCGTGAGCGCGTTGCACGGCCGTGGCGTCGCCTATTATCGGACCGGAAATCTGGACGGCGCCATCGCCGATATCACCCGGGTCGCGGAGGTGTCGCCCCAGTCGAAGGAATTCAAGCGCGATCTGGGACTGGTGCATGCCGAGAGGGGTTACAAGGATCACCGCCAGTCCGATTACGACGCCGCAATGCGCCTGTTCGACGAGATACTGAAAGCCGATGCCAAATACGCTCACGCCATCAACGGACGTTCGCTCATTTTCAACCGGTTGGGCGACTATGACAGCGCCATCGCCGAGGCGGAGCGGGTCCTGGAGATCCTGCCAAACTTTGCGCCGGCTCTCGCCAATCGCGGCTTCGCGCGCCTCAACAAGGGCGAGTACGATCTCGCCATCGCCGACATGTCCCGCGCCATCGAGCACAGCCCGAAACTCGCCAATCCGTGGCGCCATCGCGGCTATGCCTATCTGAAGCAGGGCAAGCTCGATCTCGCCCGTCCCGACATAGAGAAGTCGCTGGAGCTGAATCCGGACTACGAGGATGCCAGGACCGCGCTCGCCGAACTGGAGCAGGCGGAAGCTGCCAGGAAGCTACTGGCGGAAAGGCCGAAGCCAGAGGAGGCGAAGCCCGTCACGGCGGAAGCGAAACCCGCCACACCCACAGTTGCGCTGGGCAAGCGCCTCGCGCTGGTCATTGGCAACGCGAATTACAGGCACACGCCCGCGCTGGCCAATCCGAAGAACGACGCCGCCGACATGGCCGCCGCGCTCAAGCGGCTCGGCTTCGAGGTGATCTTCGAACAGGACCTGGACAAGCGCGCCATGGACGACGCCTTCCGCCGCTTCGCCCGCGAGGTGAGGGGAGCGGACGCGGCGCTGTTCTATTATGCCGGCCACGCCATGCAGTTCGAGGGCGTGAACTACCTCATGCCCGTGGACGCGCAGCTTCGCGACGAGGCCGACGTGGCCTATGAGATGGCCAAGCTCGACGACATCGTCGCCGACATGGCGCGCATGAACGGCGTGCGCATCGCCGTACTCGACGCCTGCCGCAACAATCCGCTGGAGGAGAAGCTGAAGCGCTCGGTCTCGCTGACGCGGGGCGTGGCGCCCCAGCGCGGTCTCGCCCGCGTCGCCCGGCCCGAGGGGCTGGTGGTGGCCTATTCGACCCAGTCCGGCAACGTGGCCGAGGACGGCAGCGGCCGCAACTCGCCCTTCACCGCCGCCCTGCTCGGCCATATCGAGACGCCGGGGCTGGAGGTGGGCCCGCTGTTCCGCCGGGTCATGGGCTCGGTCAAGCAGGCGACCGGCGGCAAGCAGCACCCGGAACTGTCGATCCTGTTCGACGGGGAGTTCTACTTCAAGCCGGGGTCCTGACGCCGGATTTCAGGCCGCCGCTGCCCATGATAGGACTCCCGCCGCGCGGGCGGCGTGAATGGCCGCAACGGCATAGGGGAGGGTGGTGCATGCGTCGCCGCGACATCCTGCGGGGAATGGGGGGCGCCTTCTGCGCCGCCATGCTGCCCTTTTCGGCGGCCGCCTGGCGGGGCAATGCCCACGCCCAGAGGGCCGCCGCCGCCGGCCCGCGGCTGGCAAGCGACGCGGCCATGGCCGCCTGGCGGGGACGCCTGGAGTCGATTCTTGCCGGCAAGCAGCTTCCCATCATCGATCTGCAGGCGACCTATGTGTCGGACCGCACCGACGCCGCCGCCCACATGAAACTCATGGACCGGGAGGGCGTGGCCCAGACGGCGTTTGCCCCGGCGAAGGCGCCGGACGGATCGCCGTCGCTCGAGCTGCACCGCCGGCATCCGGCCTATTTCATTCCCACCACGAGCAGCGGCGAGTTCCCGCGCTGGTGGAAGGGCCCGGAGAAATTCGTCGGCGTCACGGCCCGGGACCTGCAGTCCGGCAACTACGTTTTCATGGGCGAGCATGAGTTCCGCCACTATCCCTCGCCCGAGCAGGCGGCGGAGGGGCGCAAGGACCGCGACATCACCGTGGACATCACCGGGCCGGCGGGGCAGGCGCTGTTCGCGTTGAGCGCGAAGACGGGCGTCGCCTTCCAGATCCATTACGAGATCGAGGACACTCTGCTGCCGCCGCTGGAGTCGATGCTGGAACGCTTCCCTCAAGCCAAAGTGATCTGGTGCCATCTGGGACAGGTGCGCTATCCGCAGCGCGCGCGAAAAAATGGACCCGCCTATGTCGCGGGACTGATCCGGCGCTTTCCGGGACTGCATTTCGACCTGGCCGTGCCGAAGGCCTCCCATGTCTACAAGCCATCCGGCGTGCGGGCCTCTACGCTGTTTCTGGCCTCGGGAGAACTAGACCCGAATTGGCGCGCGGTCATCGAGGAGAGTCCGCAGCGGTTCCTTTCTTCCAGCGACTATCGCCCGGACGTGGCGTCGAAATATTCCGAGACCATCGCGCGCCAGCGCCAGATACTCGCCGCGCTGAGCGAGGAGGCGAGGGCACTGGTCGCCTACCGCAACGCCTGGCGGCTGGTCACGGGAACCGACTGGTCCGCCTAGACCTCTGCAGCTATGCGGCGCGGCCGGGTCTTGCTGCCTCCTGCCTGGCTTTTCAGCTTGTGGCCGACGCGCACGATGGCGTCGATGGCGGGCACCAGCTCGCGGCCAAGCTCGGTGAGCGAATATTCCACCGAGGGCGGGGAGGTGGGCTTCACCTCCCGCGCCACCACGCCCTTATCCTCCAGCTCGCGCAGCCGCATGGTCAGCACCTTGGCCGAGATGCCGGGAATATCCACGCGCAGCTCGGAAAAGCGCCGCGGACACGCGCTCAGATTCCAGATGACATTGGGCGTCCAGGCGCCGCCGAGGAAGGCCATGCACTCGCTGAGCGGGCAATTGTGCGGGGGCGGCGGCGCGTGATTCTTGCGGATTTTCAGGGCCATGGGATTTCTCCGGGTTACCTGGAGGAAACCTGATAATCTTATATCACAAGTATATGAGGTTTACAAATGTAACTACGCTCCCTACCTCTGCGGGCGAGGCGGCACGCCGCCATGGATCAACTCGCAAGGGAAACATACCGATGAAACTCTATTACAAGCCCGGCGCCTGCTCGCTCGCGTCCCACATCGCGCTGCGCGAGGCAGGCGTGAATTTCGACCTGGAAAAGGTGGACACCAAGCAGGGCCGCACCGAGAGCGGCGAGGACTTCAGCAAGGTCAATCCCAATGGTTATGTCCCGGCGCTGAAGCTCGATACGGGCGAAGTCATCACCGAGGGCGCCGCCGTCCTCCAGTATATCGCCGAGGAAAACCCGAAGTCGGGCCTCGTGCCTTTCACCGGCACGGCGCTGCAGCGGGCGAAGGTGCGCGAGTTCCTCAACTATGTGGCGTCGGAACTGCACATCGCCTACGGCCCCTTCTTCGGCGCCCGGCTGGACGCCGAGGCTCACAAGCAGCAGCAGACAAAGCTGTCGCGCAAGCTCGACTACATCGAGAAGGTCTTGTCCGACGGCCGCGATTACCTGGTCGGCAGCGGCTTCACCGTGGCGGACGCCTATCTCTACGCGGTCGCCGGCTGGACCAAGTTCACCGGCCTCGACCTGGCCCGCTGGCCAAACCTCGCCGCCTATGTGAAGCGGATCTCATCCCGCCGGGCGGTGCGCGACTCCCTGGAGGCCGAGGGCCTGCTGGTCGCGGCCTGACGAAGACAACTCTTACGCAGCCCGGACATCCCCTCGGTCCGGGCCGGAAAGCCGGACCGGTGCATGCTCCTCCCGCCGGTCCGGCGTTTCCTCTCAAGCCACCGGAGCAGTTCGAATGTACGACCGCCGAGCCGCCATCACCCGGACGATTGCCGACTATTTCGACGGCCTCTATTTCAGCGACGCCGGCATACTCGCGCGCGTGTTCCACCCGAAAGCACATTATGTCTGCGCCAGCGAACAGCCGATGCTCTACCGCGACATGGACGAGTATCTCGCCATCGTCTCCGCAAGGCCGTCACCGGCGAGCCGCAACGAAATCCGGCGCGACTGCATAGAGGAAATCCAGTTCGCCGGTCCGGCGACCGCCTTCGCCCGCGTGCGCTGCGCCATCGGCGAACGCCTGTTTACCGATTTCCTCACGCTGGTCCTCGTGGACGGGCGCTGGCGCATCATCTCCAAGGTATTTCACTTTGAGGTAATGAGCGACGTTCAGCAGGTTGCGGTCGCGGTGCAATAACGCGTGGCACCGCGCCCGAAGCGGCGCTAGACTGCGCCTGTTCACGCAAGGGGCATTGCAACGTGAGCAGGGATACCGAAGAGGCAATATTCGCTGGCCGGCGCGCACGCGCGGCCGCGCGCGGCTTTGGCCTGATGCTGTGCTTCGGCCTCATCGCCGGCTGCGCCAGCGGTCCGCGCACCCAGACGGCGGAGGGCCCGGCGCCCGAAGCCCGCGGACCCACGCCCCTGTCCGGCAGCCAGGCCACGCCCCCCGCCGAACGCCAGGTGACCATGGCCATCGACGAGGAAGGCCTTAAGAAGTCCATCGAGGCTTACCGGCTGGAAAAGAAGCGCGCGGCGGGCAAGTACAAGGTTGCCGGCGCGGATCTGAATGGCGACGGCGTGGCCGAGGCCGTTGTGCTGTTCGAAGGCAAGGACTGGTGCACCACCACCGGCTGCTCGCTCGCCATCTTCAAGATGGAAGAGCGGGGCTTCAAACCCATGTCACGCACGACACGCGTGCGCGGCCCCGTCGCCGCCAGCAGCAGTTTCACTCTCGGCTGGCGCGACCTGCTGGTCTATACCGGCCGCGGCGCGGCCCCTGTTCGCCGCGTCCAGCTTCGCCTGACCAGTTCCGGCTATCCGAGCAATGCCCTGCTTGAGCCGGATGTGCCGGTGGACAGCACGATCGAGGGGCCGGTGCTGATCGACATGCCGGCGCCCAAGCAGGGCGCCCCGGCCGCCACCGCGGAAAAGAAAGCCCCGGCTCCGCCCGTGCTGAAGCCAAAGCCCGCCCCGGCCAGCGTGAAGAAGCCGCCGGAACCGCCCCAGAAGGCTCCCCCGCCGCCTGCGCCCGCGGCTGAAGCGCCCGCGCTGCCGCCTGCTCCCGCACCCGCCGCCGAAGCGACGGTGCCGGCCTTGCAGCCGCCGCCTCCCACTCAGACGCAATAGAGCCAGTCGAGTCGTGACAGCAGCCGCGAGGGCGGCGCCAGCCTGAGCACCACATTGCGCGCCGCGCGCGCCGGTCCCGACAGGTGATAGGTACGGCCCATGTTTGCCGAGGCACGCTGCACGCGGGCCGCCCTGTCGCGCCGCGCCACCTCGTAGCGGGCGAGGGCGACGGCCATGCCGGAATCGGACTCCGCGATCACGCGCGCCAGCATGTCCGCGTCTTCGATTGCGAGCGCCGCGCCCTGCGCCAGGAAGGGCAACACGGGATGTGCCGCATCTCCCATGAGCGCCGCGCTCCCCTTGGTCCAGCGAACTGGACCGGGAAGCGTGAACAGCGCCCAGCGCCGCCAGCCGGGCGCGCGGGCCAGCAGCCGGTCGCGCAGCGGCCTGTGCCATTGCGCGAAAGCGGCGAGCAGGTCGTCCGCGTCGCCGGAGATGTTCCAGCCGGGCGTCGCCCGTTCGTCCTCGATCACCGCGACCACATTGACAAATTGTCCGCCGGACACCGGGTAGTGAACCAGATGCGCGTCCGGCGCCATCCACAGATGCACCGCCGGCCTGCGCCATTCCCGCGGTAGACCGGCCACGGGAATGAGTGATCGCCAGGCAGTGCGCCCGGAGAAGACCGGTTCGGCGCCCGGAGAAATCGAACCGCGCAGCGCCGACCACAGTCCGTCGGCGCACAGCAGCGCGTCGCCCGCGATCGCGCGCCCGCTGTCCGGCCGGGCGGCGATGCCTCCATCCTGCCTACGGAAGGACACGATCTGGCTTCCTGCCTTCAGTGTAACGCGCCGTTCAGCGCGGGCAGCGGCCATCAGGCCGGCCTGCAGGTCGGAACGGTGCAACAGGGCATAGGGCGCGCCGTAGCGCTCCCGCACATGATCTCCAAGCGGCACGCTTGCGAGCGCGCGACCCGTCAGCCCGTCGCCCATGTAGATCGCCTCGGGCAGAACTACTTTCGCCGCGATGCGCTCCCACACGCCCCAGCGCATCAGCCGCCTCGTCGCGTTGGGACCGAGCTGGATGCCCGCGCCGGCAGTGGTGAAGCGCCGCTCGCGCTCGAACAGGGTGACGCGGCGGCCTGCTTGCGCGAGCGCGATGGCCGCCGACAGTCCGGCGATGCCTCCACCGGCAATGAGAATTGGACGGGAAGGCGGACGCCGCGCCATCGCCGGGGCGCGCGCCGCCCTCAGGCGGCTTCGTCCTGCGTGTGCAGGCAGCCAGGGGGAACCGTGTCGGTCGGCTTCAGCTTGGCGTCATGGACATAGACGGTGGAGCAGTAGCCGCAGATCACCTGGTTCTCCTTGCCCATGTCGAGAAAGACATGGGGATGGTCGAAGGGCGGGGAGGCGCCCATGCACTGGAATTCCTTCACGCCGATGCGGATCTTGTCCGCGCCCGCGTCGTTCTGGAAATGCGGCACCACATGTTCCGCCATGATCTGCGTCTCCCTGCGTCCTCTCTTGCGCGCGCGGCGGAGCATACTCGTTGCGGCGCGGCGGGGATAGGGTTAAGCCGGTTTCGGATACAGGACAAGGGACCGGCACGGCCATGCATCATTTCGACTCCGACGGCGTGGACATCGCCTTTATCGACGAGGGCGAGGGCGACCCCGTGCTGCTCATTCACGGTTTCGCCTCCAATGTGCGCACCAACTGGGTCGATACCGGCTGGGTGACGACGCTGACCCGCGCCGGATACCGCGTCATCGCCATCGACACCCGCGGCCATGGCGAAAGCGAGAAAATCCACGACGAGGCGGCCTACGGCTCCCACCTGATGGCGGGCGACGCCCGCCGCCTGCTCGAACACCTGGGCCTGCGGTGCGCCGACGTCATGGGCTATTCCATGGGCGCGCGCATCACCGCCTTCCTCGCCATCGGCGCGCCCGAGCGGGTGCGCAGTGCCGTCTTCGCCGGCCTCGGCCTCAACATGGTGCGCGGCGTCGGCGGCGCGGGCCCCATCGCCCGCGCGCTGGAAGCCGACAGCATCGACGACGTCACCAACGCCACCGCCCGCACCTTTCGCGCCTTCGCGGAATCCACCCACAGTGACCTGAAGGCGCTCGCAGCATGCATCCGCTCTTCCCGGGTGAAGATCACGCCTGAGCACCTGGCGAAAATCCGCTGCCCGGTCCTGGTTGCTGTAGGAACGGAGGATGTCATTGGCGGCCCGGCCCAGGGCCTCGCCGATCTCATCCCCGGCGCCCAGGCCTTCGATATCGCTGGCCGGGACCACATGAAGGCGGTAGGGGACCGCAGCTATAAGGAGCGGGTCCTGGAGTTTCTGTCCGCGCGGCCCTGATCCGCCCTCAGGCAGATATGCCTGCACCTTGGCCATTGCCGCTTTTTTCATGCAGCCGGGGTAATTTGCCCCGAACCGCAACTGTAAAGAGTGACAGGACGTTAACGCAGTGGTGAGCGAATTCCTGACCCGGTTGCCTTGCCGGACGTGCTAGGCTACCCACTCGCATGAGGTCTCCCCATATCCGGGAGCGTAAAGGAGTAGGATCATGGCGAAATCCCGCCAGAGCGCGCAGCCGCATATCAAGACCTGCGATCCCCAGTGGGCGCAGCTTTTGCAGGAAGCCGAGGCCGTCCGGGCCCATGAGCCCGCGCTGGCCAGCTTCGTCTATGCCACCGTCCTCGCCTATGACCGGCTGGAGGATGCCGTCTGCCATCGCCTGGCCCAGCGTCTGTCCCATGTGGACGTGGACGCCGGCCTGCTCATGCACACCTTCGACGAGGTTCTCGCCGCCGAGCCGGCGCTGGGCGATGCTTTCCGCGCCGACCTCGCCGCCGT
>JAYZVT010000212.1:0-7068 GCA_036155355.1 Pseudomonadota bacterium | reverse complement strand
GACATGTTTTCCCTCGCTCGACACGTCAGCGCCCCCCGGCGAATGGCCATTAAGCCGGGAAGTAGCGGCAAAACTGTGGTGCGGAAGTGAATTATTTGCAGATTTCGCCTCGATAAGGCCAAAGAGTCCCTCCAGTTGCCCTTTTGTTTGCACGCCGCCGCCGAAGGCTTTTTGCTTGCTGGCGCATTTTGGCGGTGGGACAGTGTGCTGACGATTGCGAACGCGGCGCTGCCGCCGCGAAAAATGGGAGGCGATAAATGGCTATCTTGTTGCGTGGGTTGCGTGGTGAGCCGGTCAAAAGGCTGCAGGCGAAACTCGGCGTCGAAGCCGATGGCGTCTTCGGACCTGGCACCGAGAAGGCGCTGAAGGACTACCAGAAGTCCAAGGGACTGACCGTTGACGGAATAGCTGGCCCGGATACGTTTTCTTCGATGGGGCTGACCGAACTGATCCTGCTCCAGCGCGGTTCGCGCGGAGACACGGTAAAGAAACTTCAGCAGGCGTTGAGCATTCCTGCAGACGGAAAATTCGGCCCCGCCACCGAAAAGGCCGTCAAGGAGTTCCAGCAGAAGAATGGCCTCAAGGCCGATGGTCTTGCCGGCCCCCAGACGCTTGCTAAGCTCAACCTGTTCGGTATCACCAGCAAGTCAGTCGCGGCATCCATCACCGAAGCCGGCCAGAGCGTATGGGATACGATTGAGGAAGCAGCCGACGGCGCCCTGAAGAAAGTGAAGAGCTTCTTGGGCATGTAGTTGCCGTATCCACCACCAGACGATGAAAAAGGGCGGGGCAATTGGCCCCGCCCTTGTACCGTTCGCAGTCGTGCAATCCAGTGGGGAACTACTTGCTTGCCGCCTCGAAGCGCTCGAGCACGTAGTCCCAGTTGATAAGGTTGTCGACCCAGGCCTCCAGATACTTCGGCCGGGCGTTGCGGTAGTCGATGTAGTAGGAGTGCTCCCACACGTCGCAGCCAAGGATTGGCGTTGCGCCATGCACAAGCGGATTCTCGCCGTTTGGCGTCTTCATGACCTCGAGTTTGCCACCCTTTACCGCGAGCCAGCACCAGCCCGAACCGAACTGCGTCTTGCCCGCATCGATAAAGGCGTCGCGAAACTTGTCGTAGCCGCCGATATCGGAGTCGATCTTCTTGGCCAGAGCTCCGGGCAGTTTCTTGCCGCCGCCGCCGGGCTTCATCCACTTCCAGAAATGAATGTGGTTGTAGTGTTGGCCGGCATTGTTGAAGAGGCCGGCATTCTTCCCATGAGACCCCTTGACGATCTCCTCCAGGCTCTTGCCTTCCAGCCCCGAGCCCTTGAGCAGGGTGTTGCCGGTATCAACATAGGCCTGGTGATGCTTGTCGTGATGGAATTCGAGTGTTTCCGCCGACATGTATGGCTTGAGCGCATCATACGCGTAGGGGAGTTCGGGGAGCTTGAAAGTCACCTGATACCTCTTTTGTCCAAATTTACCTGTTTCAACGAAGCACCGGCCTCATCGTTCCACGCCGAGGCTGGCCCGAACCCGCTGCCCATTGAAACGGTGGCCAAGAGTCGCGGCTCGTCCGCCTCTTTCGGCAGGATAGATACAACATCAGGCCCGCCACGGGGAGGCCGGATCAGGAAAAACCTCCATTCTGCATCGCCACCATGCAGAAAAGCATTGGCAGCGACAGGATGGTGTTGGCGCGCGACACCAGCATGGCAAGTCTCGCGGCAGCCGCCTTTTCGGCATCGGAAACCGGGGTTATGCCGAGGGCCTTCTTCTGGTTCGGCCAGATGATGAACCAGACGTTGAACCACATGATGATGCCGAGCCACATGCCAATGCCTATGGGCGTACTGGCGCCGCCGTCGGTGAGGCCGAGCGTCAGCGCCTGGCCGATATAGCCGTTCATCCAGGCCAGCAGCAGGCCCGTAACGATGGTGGCCTTGGCCGCCCAGCGGAAATACCACAGCGCCGCCGGCGCGATGACCTTGCCGATGGCCGGCTTCTGCGCGTCGGGTATATGCGGCATGTTGGGAATCTGCACGAAATTGAAATACCAGAGCAGTCCTACCCACATGACGCCCGAGGCCACATGCAGCCAGCGCATGAGGAAGGCGCCCCATGCGTGATCCAGAGACAAGCCGGTACCGAGTGCCAGCCGGACCGCGACGAACATGACCGCGGTCAGAATCAAGCTGGCCACGACGGTCGCCTTCAGACTGCCGAGAATGCCCTGCATTTAGCCCTCCCGATCCCCGCCCGGCGGTTCAGCAGAATGCCTGTATCCCTGTCTGCGCGCGCCCGAGGACAAGCGCATGGATATCATGTGTGCCTTCGTAAGTATTCACGGTCTCCAGATTCAGCATGTGCCGGATGACATGATACTCATCCACGATGCCGTTGCCGCCATGCATGTCGCGCGCGTTGCGGGCGACATCGAGCGCCTTGCCGCAGTTGTTGCGCTTCATCATGGATATCGCCTCTGGAGGACAACGCCCGTCGTCGAACAGGCGGCTGAGCCGCAGCGCGCAATGCAGCCCGAGCGTAATCTCTGTCTGCATGTCCGCTAGCTTCTTCTGGATCAGCTGGTTGGCGGCCAACGGCCTGCCGAACTGCGTCCGGTCGAGTACATATTGCCGTGCCGCGTGCCAGCAGAATTCTGCCGCACCTATCACGCCCCAGGCGATTCCGAAACGGGCGCGGTTGAGACAGCTGAACGGTCCACTCAGTCCCTCGGCGCCTGGAAGCAGGCTGTCTTCGGGAACATGGCAGTCATCCAGCACGATCTCGCCGGTCACTGATGTTCGCAAGGAAAACTTGCCTTCGATCTTGGGAGTCGTCAGCCCCTTGGTTCCGCGCTCTACCAGAAAGCCCCTGATACGGCCGTCCTCCGTCTTTGCCCATACGACGCAGACGTCGGCTATCGGCGCATTCGATATCCAGGTCTTCGATCCCTTGAGCGTGTAGCCGTTTTTGGTCTTTACCGCCCGGGTCTTCATGCTCCCCGGATCGGAACCGTGATCGGGTTCGGTCAGGCCGAAGCAGCCGATCATTTCGCCGGTGGCCAGCCTGGGCAGGTACCTCTTCTTCTGTGCCTCGCTGCCATAGGCGTAGATGGGATAGATGACGAGGCTGTTCTGTACGCTCATGGTCGAACGATAGCCGGAGTCCACCCGCTCGATCTCGCGAGCGATCAGACCATAGGTTACATAGCCAAGTCCCGATCCGCCATATTCCTCGGGCAGCGTAGCGGCAAGCAGACCCAGCTTGCCCATCTCCGGGATGATGGACGGATCAGACTTCTCGTTCCTGAACGACTCCAGTACACGCGGCTGCAGTTTTTCCTGCGAATAGCGACGCGCAGTGTCCCGCATTATCCGCTCGTCTTCACTGAGGAGACTCTCCAGATCGAGCGGGTCCTGCCAGTTGAAGCGGCTTTCCGTGGGGACTGTGCTTGGCTTTCGTGCGGGTTCCGACATGTGGGCGTTTCCTGTTCGCTGTGCCACTCCAGATTGTGGAGACAATTATCGCACGATCAGCCACGTCACAACACGGGTCATGACGCGCCTTGAAACGGGGCAGTCTAGGCGCCTGCCTTGCCCGCGATCAGCAGTGCAAAGGCATAGGACAGGGCTACTTCCTTCAACCGGTCGAACCGGCCGGACGCGCCGGCATGGCCTGCTTCCATGTTGGTTTTCAGCACGGTCAGGTTCTGATCCGTGCGCAGGGCGCGCAGTCTGGCGACCCACTTGGCCGGCTCCCAATAGGTGACGCGAGGATCCGTTAGCCCGGCCAGCGCGATGATGTGCGGATAAGTTTGTTTCGCCACGTTGTCATAGGGCGAATAGGCCGCGATGGTCCTGAACGCGCGTTCGCTTTCGATCGGGTTGCCCCATTCGGGCCATTCCGGGGGAGTCAGCGGGAGCGTATCGTCCAGCATCGTGTTGAGTACGTCCACGAACGGCACTTCGGCAATGATGCCGCGAAACAGGTCGGGCGCCATGTTGGCCACAGCTCCCATCAGCATTCCACCTGCGCTGCCTCCATGCGCGACGATATTGCCCCGGCTGGTGAATTTCTCGCGCGCCAGGAATTCCCCGCAGGCGATGAAGTCGCGAAAACTGTTGGTCTTTTTTTCGCCGCGACCATCGCGATACCAGCGATAACCCTTGTCCTTGCCGCGGCGAATATGAGCGATGGCATACACAAAGCCACGATCCACTAGGCTCAGGCAGTTCGTGGAAAAAGACGCCGGCATGGCCATGCCGTAGGACCCATAGCCATAGAGCAAGAGCGGCGCGGAACCATCGAGGGGAGCGGATTTCGCGTATAGCAGCGAAATGGGCACCTGCTCGCCGTCCTGCGTCGGCGCCATAACGCGCCGCGTCACATAGTCAGCCGGGTCATGCCCGCTGGGAACTTCCTGCGTCTTTCGCAGCCTGCGCCCGCGCGAGGGAATATCGTAGTCAAAGACCTGCGCTGGTGTGGTCATGGATGAATAGGTAAAGCGAAGCGACTTGGTGTCGTATTCATAGCCGTGCGAAATGCCGAGCGAGTAGGCCTCCTCGTCGAAGGCGATCGCATGCTCGCCACCATTCGCCCAGTCGCGGATGATGATGCGAGGCAACCCGTTCTCGCGCTCCAGCCGCACCAGGAAATCGGCATAGCACACCATGTCGATGATAAGCCGGCCCTGACGGTGCGGTTCGATATCGCTCCAGTGTTCTGGCTCTGGCGTCCCGACCGGTACGGTTGCTATCTTGAAGTCTTCGGCGCCGTCGCGGTTCGTCAGTATCACCAGCCGTCCGTCATGATGATCGACGGAATATTCGTGCCCGGTTCGGCGCGGCGCTACCAGTCGCGGCTCCGAAGACGGCTGCGCAGCATTGACGATGCGCACCTCCGACGTCTGGTGGTCGTGCGCGTCGATGAGCAGGTAGCGGTGATCCTGCGTTGCGCCAATACCGACGAAGAAACCCGCGTCCTTTTCCTCGTAAACCAGAACGTCGGCATCCGCGGAGCCATCGATCTGATGACGGTATATCCACCGCGGCCGATGGTTGTCGTCCAACCGTGTATAGAGGATTGTCCGGCTGTCGCCGGCCCAGACGAAGCCACCGTTCGTATTGTGAATGGGCTCACCGGCCGCCTTGCCCGTTTCCGCATCGATGATTTGCAGATCGTAAAACTCCGATCCATTGATATCGGTCGCGTAGCCTACGAACTTGTGGTTGGGGCTGTGGCTCACTGCCGTTATTCGGAAATAGGCATGGCCTTCCGCCATCCTGTTGCCGTCGAGGAGGATGCGTTCGCCGCCGGTCTCACCGCGTGGTCTGCGGCAAAAGAGGGGATGCTGTCCGCCGATGACATAACTTGTGTAGTAAGCGAAGGGGCCATCGTTGGCGGGAACGGAGGAGTCATCTTCTTTTATCCGGCCTTTCATTTCCGCGAACAGCTTGGCCTGCAGGTCCGCGGTGCCGGCCATCACTGCCTCGGCGTAGGCGTTCTCGGCCTCGAGATAGCTACGGATGTCGGCAGCGAGCGCCGAGGGGTCGCGCATCACCTCTCGCCAGTTGTCAGCCCGCAGCCAGGCGTAGTTGTCCACGCGCTCGATGCCATGACGTAAGTCCTTGTGCGGCCGCCTGTCGGCGCGCGGGGCAGGCGGCAATTTGCCGATCCCGAATTTCGGTAAGTTCATGCAGCAGCACTATGCCTTCTTCTTTTTCGTGGCCGCCTCGTCGAATTTCATGGCCACTCCGTTGATGCAGTAGCGCAGGCCCGTCGGTTTTGGTCCATCGGGAAAAACGTGGCCAAGATGAGCGTCGCAGGCCGAGCAGCGCACTTCGGTGCGCCGCATGAAAAAAGATGAGTCTTCATGCTCGTCGATCGCACTCTTCGAAACCGGTTCCCAGAAGCTCGGCCATCCGGTCCCGGAATTGAATTTCTCGGATGAAGAGAAGAGCGGAGCTTCACAACAGACGCAGTTATATGTGCCCTCGGTCTTGTCGTTGTGGGAGGGATGCGAAAACGCGGGCTCTGTGCCGTGGGCACGGGTCACCATGTACTGCGCCGGGGTCAACTGCGACCGCCACTCATGGTCTGTCTTTTCAATTTTGCTCTTTCTGTCCTTCTTCATGTGTTCCTCATCGTGACGCTCTGCACCAATAACCCGCCGCGGACGCAGCCGCGCGCATCTTAGACATATCCACAAGCAGCCGCAGCCAGCCTTGCCGCTCCAGACGTGACATTTCGTTGAACGCAAAGCAGAATTGGTGCAGGCCCCCGCCAGGCAGCGGGGGCCTGCGACTTGATGCCTTTCACGAATCAGGCACTATCTGCCGCAATTCAGCGTGTTTCGGCTCGCTGGCGGCGGAAGTGGCAGCAGTCAGGAGTTCAGTACCGTTCCGCGACCAAGGGGGATCCTAAAGACATGCTCTATCTGACCATGGGGCTCGTCCTGGCGGCGTTTTGGCTGCTGCTTTCGGGTCACTACACGTTCATTACGCTATCCGCTGGTCTGCTCTCCGTCATTGGCACTATTGCTCTTGGCGAGCGGATGAAACTTGTCGACCGGGAAGGACATCCGATCCATCTGCTGCCGGCATTCCTCACCTATTTCCCCTGGCTGGTCTGGGAAATCATGAAGGCTGCCTGGGACGTCACGAAGGTAATCCTTCATCCTGCGCTGCCGATCTCCCCGACCATCATTTCCGTCAAGGCCAGCCAGAAAACCGCGGCCGGGCTCGCCACCTATGCCAATTCGATAACGCTTACCCCCGGGACCATCACGGCCCGCGTGAACGGTCACGATTTTCTCATCCACGCGCTGACGCAAGCAGGTGCGAGGGATCTTGCAGGCGGCGCCATGAACCGGCGCGTCACACGATTTGAGGGCGGCAAATGATCTACGCCGTTGCCAGTATGGCTGTTCTGGCAGCAATGTGCCTCGGCGTGGCGCGCGCCTTGGCCGGCCCAACCGTATTCGACAGGGTACTCGCGGGAAATGCGATCGGTACTTCGGCGATCATGCTGCTGGCGCTATTCGGCTTCCTGACGGGTCGCCCCGAATTCCTCGACATCGGC
>JAYZVT010000211.1:0-3530 GCA_036155355.1 Pseudomonadota bacterium | reverse complement strand
GATGCTGCTGGCGGCCCTGGGCGTCGGCATTGCCGGCGGCTCGTTCGCCGTCGGCATCGCCTATGTGTCACGTTTCTATCCTGCATCGAAGCAGGGAACCGCACTTGGCATATTTGGCGCCGGCAATGTGGGCGCGGCAGTTACCAAGTTCCTCGCACCTTTCGTTCTCGTTGCCTATGGCTGGACGATGGTGGCCCAGGTGTGGGCCGCGGCGCTGGTGGTCACGGCGATCATCTTCTGGTTCACCACCGAGGATGACCCCGTGCTCAAGGCGCGCCGCAAGAGCGGGGCAAGGGCCACCAGCACGTGGATGGAGATGAAGCCGCTGCTCAATGTGCAGGTCTGGCGCTTCTCGCTTTACTATTTCTTCGTCTTCGGCGCCTTCGTGGCGCTGGCGCTGTGGCTGCCGCGCTATCTGGTCGGCGTCTACAGCCTCGACATCAAGACGGCCGGTATGCTTGCCGCGTTCTATTCGGTGCCTGCCAGTGTCTTCCGCGCTTATGGCGGGCATTTGTCGGACCGCTACGGTGCACGGACCATCAGGTACTGGACCTTCGGCGTGTCCGCCATTGCCTGCTTCATGCTGTCCTATCCGCAGACCGACTACGTGATCCACGGCATGAAGGGTCCGATCGCCTTCTCGACTTCCATGGGACTGGTTCCCTTCGTCATCCTGGTCTTCGTGCTTGGCTTTTTCATGTCGCTGGGCAAGGCCGCGGTGTACAAGCACATCCCGGTCTACTACCCCAAGAATGTCGGATCGGTCGGCGGCCTTGTCGGCCTGATCGGCGGCCTTGGTGGGTTCATTCTCCCGATCATGTTCGGCGTCATGAACGACCTTACGGGCGTTTGGACAAGCTGCTTCATGCTGCTGTTCGCCCTGGTCGCCGGCGCCTTCATCTGGATGCACGTGTCCATCATCCGCATGGAACGCGCGGCCCGCGAGCCCGAACTCGCCAAGCTGCCGCAACTGCCGGAAATGGCGGAGATCCACGTTCCCTCCAAGCACAAGCAGCCGGAGCACCTGCTGGCCGACTGGCGGCCGGAGGACCCTTCCTTCTGGGCCCTGAAGGGACGCGCAATCGCGCGCCGCAACCTGTGGATCTCGGTGCCCTGTCTGCTGCTTGCCTTCTCGGTCTGGATGGTGTGGAGCGTGGTCGTCGCCAAGTTACCGGCGATCGGATTCAAGTACACCACCGACCAGTTGTTCTGGCTGGCGGCACTGCCGGGCCTGTCGGGCGCTACTCTGCGCATCTTCTACTCCTTCATGGTGCCCATCTTTGGCGGGCGGCTGTGGACGACGCTGTCCACCGCGTCGCTGCTTATCCCCGCCTTCGGTATCGGCTATGCGGTGCAGAACCCGAACACGCCTTACCTGATTTTCCTGGTACTGGCGCTGCTCTGCGGCCTTGGCGGCGGCAATTTCGCCTCGTCCATGGCCAACATCAGCTTCTTCTTCCCCAAGGCGGAGAAGGGTAATGCGCTGGCCATAAATGCCGGACTGGGCAATCTCGGCGTAAGCGTCATGCAGTTCCTCGTGCCGCTCGCAATTACAGCAAGTGTGTTCGGAGCGCTCGGCGGTGACGCTCAGTCGGTCGCCAATGGATCGGGCCTGTGGATCCAGAATGCGGGCTTCATCTGGGTGCCCTTCCTGATCGTGGCCACCATCGCGGCATGGTTCGGCATGAACGACCTGGCAACCGCCAAGGCGTCCTTCTCCGACCAGGCGGTGATCTTCCGGCGCGCCCACAACTGGATCATGTGCTGGCTCTACACCGGCACCTTCGGCTCCTTCATCGGCTATTCCGCCGGCTTCCCGCTGCTCGCCAAGACGCAGTTCCCGCAGGTGGACTCGCTGAAATTCGTCTTCCTCGGACCGCTGGTTGGCGCGCTGTCGCGGGCGGCAACCGGCTGGATGTCGGACCGCTATGGCGGCGGACGGGTCACCTTCTGGGTGTTCCTGATGATGATCGGCGCGGTCGGCGGCGTCCTCTACTTCCTATCCATCAAGGACCAGCCGGGCGCGTTCTGGGGCTTCTTCGCGATGTTCATGCTGCTGTTCTTTGCGACCGGCGTGGGCAACGCATCCACGTTCCAGATGATCCCGGCGATCATGCGCATCGAGATTCCGCGACTTATGCCTCGCCTTGGAGAAGGTGAGCGGGTCCGCCAGGCAGAGCGCGAGTCCGCGGCGATCATCGGTTTCACTTCGGCGATCGCAGCCTACGGTGCCTTCTTCATCCCGAAGGCCTATGGCTCGTCTATTTCGCTGACGGGTGCACCGGACGCCGCGCTGTGGAGCTTCATGGCCTTCTACGTCACCTGCGCCCTCGTCACCTGGTACGTCTACACGCGCAAGGGCGGTCTGCTCCATGCCGCCGAGCGCGGCATGGCGTCAGCCGCGAAGGCCCCCGCAAAAGCCAAGACTTCAAGTGCCAGGGGCGGGCGCGCAAGCGCCAGCCGCGCGGCAATTGCCTGAGCCGGAGGACACAATGAGTCACCTTCTGGACCGCCTGAACTTTCTCTCCAGCAAGCGCGCCGGCACGTTCTCCGGCGGGCACGGCGTCACCCTGAGTGAAGACCGCAGCTGGGAGGACGGCTATCGCAAACGCTGGCAGCATGACAAGGTCGTCCGCTCCACCCATGGGGCGAACTGCACCGGGTCTTGCTCGTGGAAGATCTATGTCAAGGGAGGCATCGTCACCTGGGAGACGCAGCAGACCGACTATCCTCGCACACGTCCCGACCTGCCGAACCATGAACCGCGCGGGTGTTCGCGCGGGGCCAGCTATTCCTGGTACCTGTACTCCGGCAACCGGGTGAAATATCCGCTGGTGCGCGCACGCCTGCTGAAGGCTTGGCGTGAGGCGCGCACTACCCTCTCCCCCGTAGCGGCGTGGAGGTCGATCGTTGAAGACCCTGCCAAACGGTCCTCCTACGTCAAAAAACGCGGCATGGGCGGTTTCGTGCGCGCGGACTGGGACGAGGTGAACGAAATCATCGCCTCGGCGAATGCGTACACCTGCAAGACTTACGGACCAGACCGGATCACCGGTTTCTCGCCGATTCCCGCCATGTCGATGGTCTCCTACGCGGCCGGCTCGCGCTACCTGTCGCTGCTCGGCGGCGTGTGCATGTCATTTTACGACTGGTATTGCGACCTGCCTCCGTCCAGCCCGCAAACCTGGGGCGAGCAGACCGACGTTCCGGAGTCCGCCGACTGGTACAACTCGGGCTTCCTGATGCTGTGGGGTTCCAACGTGCCGCAAACGCGCACCCCGGACGCCCATTTCTACACCGAGGTACGCTACAAGGGCGCCAAGAGCGTCGTTGTTTCGCCCGACTACAGCGAGGCGTCGAAATTCGCCGACATCTGGCTGCATCCCAAGCAGGGCACGGACGCCGCATTGGCGCTGGCCTTGGGTCACGTCATCCTGCGCGAGTTCCATCTCGACAGGCAGGCACCCTATTTCGAGGACTATGTCCGCCGCTACACGGACATGCCGATGCTGGTGCGGCTGGAGAAGCGC
>JAYZVT010000210.1:0-7184 GCA_036155355.1 Pseudomonadota bacterium | reverse complement strand
AATGTGAGCGGCATTCTCGATGAGCTTGGCCTTGGTGACGCGGCGAAGGAGGGAAAGCTTCTCGAGGTTTGGAACAAGATCGACCTGCTCGATCCCGCTGCGCGCCAGTCCCTGAAGAACGCCGCTGCCCGCAGCGAGAGCGGCGCCACCTGCGTTTCGGCTATGACGGGTGAGGGCATTGACGAGCTTCTGGACGTCGTCGCCCGGAAGCTCAGTGATACGAATTCGCAGATGGAGCTTACTCTGGACGCATCGGAAGGCGCTCTCGCCAACTGGCTCCACGAGCACGCTGAAATCCGCAGCAGGGAAACACGCGACAACGGTGAAACCTTTTATCGGTTCACCATTTCACCGCTCAACCGCGAACGATTGGCAACCCGTTTGCGCAACCGGACCGCGACACCGGCCAGCGGCGCGAGGAGCGGTGAGGCGGCCTAGACCCAGGCATGGCCACAGTCTAATCGCCAGGATTCTCCTCGCGCTTCGCCACGTTCCACAGCCGCTCCATTTCCTCCAGAGTGGCTTCCTCAGTCGAACTTCCGGCCTGAAGGAGAAGCGCCTCGATGCGCGCAAAGCGCCGCCGGAACTTCGCGTTCGCGGCAATTAGCGCCATCTCGGGATTTACATCCAGCCGGCGAGCAAGATTGACCACTGCGAAAAGCAGATCGCCGATCTCTTCCGACATTGCTTTGCTCGACCCCGATGCGACCGCATCCTCCAGCTCACCCAGCTCTTCGCGGATCTTCGCGATGATCGGTCTCGCCTCAGTCCAATCGAACCCGACTCTTCCAGCCACACGCTGCAACGCCACTCCCTGCAGCAGAGGAGGGAGACCGCGCTGCACTTCATCGAGCAGCGACGACTGCCGCGCTCCAGACGCCACACCACGTTCCTGCGCCTTGATCTCCGCCCAGAGCCGCGATTGTTCCTCGGAGCTGCTGATCACCGTATCGCCGAACACATGCGGATGCCTGCGCACCATCTTGTCGACTATCGTGGCGACCACGTCACTTAATACAAACGACTCTCGCTCACGCGCCATCTGCGCGTGATACACGACCTGCAACAGGAGATCGCCAAGCTCGTCGCAAAGCGCCGCCATGTCGTCGCGCGCAATCGCGTCGGCGACCTCATAGGCTTCCTCAATCGTGTATGGAGCAATCGACGAAAATGTCTGCACGCGATCCCATGCGCAACCATGCTCGCCATCGCGCAGTGCCTCCATCACCGCGAGGAGATCCTCCACGCGCTTTCCCTTTGGCAGTCTGTCCTGCCGCCCGCCGCTCATCACTGCTGCTGTTGCCGAGTGAGGAGAACGGCGGCATTGCTGGATGTCCCCAAAACATTGCACTTATTGAATAATTCGATGAAACCCGGGCTCGAGTCAGCACATCCCTTATTCGCATAATGTATATTATGGAAAATAAATATGCATGCCCAGGTTGGCCCTGGGAGAGACCACGCGGGCACTGCCGCCTGCCGATCGCTGGCGCGCCTCAACCCTCGTAGTGGTCCCCGATGAGTCGATCGAGTAACCGCACGCCATACCCCGATGCCCAGCTCTCGCTCACGTCGCTCTTGTTCGCGGCCATGCCGGTGCCCGCGATGTCGAGATGCACCCATGGCGTGCCTTTCTTGATGAAGCGCTGGAGGAACTGCGCGGCCGTCGTCGAACCGGCATAGCGACCGCCGGTGTTCTTGATGTCGGCGACCTTGGAGTCGATCATCTCATCGTATTTCGGACCGAGCGGCAGACGCCAGACAGTTTCGCCGGTCGTCTTTCCAGCCGCCGTGAGTTGATCGCAAAGCTTGTCGTCATTCGAGAACATGCCCGCATGTTCCTTGCCGAGCGCCACGAGCACCGCGCCAGTGAGCGTGGCGAGGTTAACGACCCAGCGCGGCTTGAAGCGCTGTTGTGTATACCAGAGGATGTCTGCCAGAACCATGCGGCCCTCGGCGTCAGTGTTTAGCACCTCGATGGTCGTGCCGGACATTGCCTTCACCACGTCACCAGGCCGCTGCGCCGTTCCGCTCGGCATGTTCTCAACCAGACCGATCACGCCGACCGCATTAACCTTCGCCTTGCGCGCGGCAAGCGCATGCATGAGTCCGACGACACAGGCCGCACCTGCCATGTCGCCCTTCATGTCTTCCATGCCTTGCGCCGGTTTCAGCGAGATGCCGCCTGTGTCGAAGCAAACGCCTTTGCCGACGATCGCCACCGGCTTGGAGTCCTTGGACGCCGCGCCCGTCCAGCGCATCACAGCGACGAGGCTCGGCCGCGCGCTGCCCTGACCAACGGCCAGCAGCGCGCGCATGCCGAGCTTGGTCAGCGCTTTCTCGTCGAGCACTTCGACCTTCACGCCGAGCTTGTCGAGCGCCTTCGCCGCCGCAGCGAACTCCTTCGGCCCCAGAATGTTCGCCGGCTCATTAACCAGATCGCGCGCAAGCAGCACGCCGTCCGCGATGGCCTTGCGGCTGAGATAGGCGCGCCGCGCTGCCGCGGGATCCGCGCACTGGACGACAATCTTCTTGAGTTCCGATTTGCTGTCGTTGCCGTTATTCGATTTGTCCTCGTCGGACTTGGCGGATTTGTATTTGGAAAACTTGTAGCCGCGCAGCGTCAGGCCGAGCGCGATCTCGGCCACTTCCTCGCTGCTGACAGTATCCGGTCTGCCAGGACCCTCGATTACAACAGTCGCTTCGCCCCCTTCCCTGCCGGTCAGCCTGGAGCGGATGACGCCTCCCAGTGACGCCCAGTCATTGCCCGCGTAGTCGGCAATTTTTCCGGTGCCGACCACGCATAGGCGATCCAGCTTCACCTGCGCAGGGCAAAGCAGGTCGAGGGCCGTTCGCTTCTTGCCCTTGAACTTGGCGACTTTGGCGGCGCGCTGCAGGAACCTTGCCCCCGCCTGATCGAGTTTGGCCGCCGTGGGAAACAGCTTTGGTCCATCGCCTGCCAGGACCACGGCCACCCCCGATTTCGGCAGCGATATCGGGGCGAAAGTGATGCTGGTCGCAGTCGAATTCATGGGTTTTTCCCCTCTTGCATGGCCTGCGGGCGGCAGATCGCCCCAATATTTCCAGAAACCCGGCCCCGCACGCCCGGATGCAGCGGCAATGGGACCGCTAGCACGCGGGTACAGGGGCTAACTAAACGCTGTTGCCGAGCAAGGCAAGATGGGCATTTTTGCCGAATTTCCGCCATGTTGGCATGGTCACACTGACGCAGTCAGGGTGCGTATCGGGGGCCCGGAACAACGGCGTCAATGCCGGGGCGGGCACAGGGGGAGCAGCTGGTCGTTATGGACCTGTTCGGCAGATATGTGTTCCGGCAGACCGCGAGCAGTTTCCTGCTCATCCTGCTGACGCTGACGGCCATCGTCTGGCTCGCCACCGCGCTGAAGCAGCTCGATCTCCTTACCTCCAAGGGCCAGAGCTTTTACCTCTTCCTGCAGATGACAGCGCTTGCCCTGCCCAACCTTATGGCGATGATCGCGCCGAACGCGCTGTTACTGGCGACGCTGCAGACACTGGACCGCCTCAATGGCGACTCCGAGTTGATCATCATGACCGCGTCGGGCGCGTCCGTGCGCCGCCTGTCCATTCCCTTCATTTCGCTTGCGGCCCTGCTCGCGGCTGTGCTGCTGGTGATGAACCTCTACATCATGCCCCTCAGCCTGCGCACGTTGCGGGTGTTTATCAATCAGGTGCGCACGGATTTGATCTCGCAGGTCATGCGGCCGGGACTATTTTCCAGCCCCGAGAATGGCGTCACATTCCACATTCAGGATCGCGCCCTGAACGGTGATTTGCTTGGTCTTGTCGTGCAGGACGAGCGCAGCGACGAAACACAGTCCATGACCTATCTCGCCAAGCGCGGCCAGATCGTCAACAGCGGTGAGCGCTCCTACCTGGTCATGCGCGAGGGCCACATTCATCGCCGCCCCAAGGCCGCGCCGGACAAGGACCAGGAAGTCCAAATCGTCGCCTTCGAGCAATACATCTTCGACATCAGCCAATACGGCGCGACAGACGAACAGGCCGAATACAAACCGCGCGAACGCTATCTCGGCGAACTGGTCAATCCGGACGCGGACGATCCCTACTACAAGCGCTATCCGGGCAATTTCCGCTCCGAATTGCATGAGCGTTTTGCCAGCCTGCTCTACCCCTTTGTGTTCATCGCAATTCCGCTTTGGTTCCTTGGTACGCCACGCACCGCGCGAGAGAGCCGCTGGAAGGCGCTCTTCGTCGCCTTCGGCGTCGCTGTACTGGTGCGCATCGCGGGCCTCGCTGCGACCAATTTATTGACCCAAAAAGCGTGGGCTGTCCTACTGGTATATGGCATACCAGGGACTGCGATTATCGTTGCGGGGCTCGCCGCGCACGCTAGAATGATCCCGAAAGCGCGGTCATGGCCGATTCTGGGTGGCTTACCTAAGTATCGGTTTTACAAGAAGAAATTCTTGACCGGGCGGGGGACACAGGCAGGACAGCAAGGTGGACGCGTCTGATGACGTCTGCAGGGACACTTGCGCGTTATATCTCGTGGCGTTTTTTGACCACGATTCTGTCTGTCTTCGCCCTCTGTCTCGTCCTCATTTTCTTCGTCGATTTCATCGAACTTCTGCGCCGCGCCGGCAAGTTCGGCAGCGTCTCCGCGCTTGAACTTTTCATGATCACTCTGCTCCGCCTCCCCTCATTTTCCGAGATCGTCCTGCCCTTCGCGGTGCTGATCGGAAGCATCGGCGGCTTCCTGATGCTGAGCCGCTCCTCCGAACTCGTCGTCATCCGCGCGGCGGGAATTTCTGCATGGCAGTTCATCGTTCCCGGCATCGCAGTCGCTTGCGGCCTCGGAATGTTCGCCGTCGGTGTTTACAACCCGATCGCCGCCTCATCGAAGGCTGCATCCGAGCGCATGTATGCCGAAGCATTTGGCAAGGAGGATTCGATCCTCACCAGCCGCGGATCCGGCGCGTGGCTGCGCCAGGACGGCGTCGACGGTCAATCGATACTGCATGCCAAGCTCGCCTCCAACCAAGGCCAGACGCTGACCCGCGTCACCGCCCTGCAATACGATCGTGACCTGAATTTCTTCGAACGCATCGATTCCGAGTCAGCGGAACTCCGCGACGGCCGCTGGGAAATGCACAAGACCTGGGTCAACGCCGTCGGTCGCGAACCCGAATATCACGACAACTACATCCTGAGCACTTACCTCACCCCGACACAGGTGCAGACCAGCATCGGCTCGGTGTTTTCCATCTCCTTCTGGGAGTTGCCGAACTTCATCGACCTTGCCGAAAAGGCGGGCCTCCCCGCGCTCGACCATCGGCTCCAATACCAGATGCTGTTGTCGCGTCCGCTCCTGCTCGCGGTCATGGTACTCGTCGCCGCGACCTGCTCGCTGAAGTCGTTTCGCTTCGGCAACATCCAGTCCATGGTCATTGCCGGTCTCGGTGGCGGATTCGCGTTTTTCGTCTTCGCCGAGACGTCGAGAAATCTCGGCCTCTCTGGACTTGCCGCACCCGTCGTCGCCGCATGGGCGCCGGTGGTCATCGCCGGCTGCCTTGCCACCACTGTCCTGCTCTACCAGGAGGATGGGTGACGATGCGGCCGTCTGACCTCAACAAGGCGCCTGCCCTGACCCGGGTCCTCGCGGCCCGGATTGGCCGTTTCCGGGCCGGTGCATTTGCCGCCGCCCTTCTCGTCGTCTGCCTGTGCGCCGTCGCGCTCACGGCTGCTGGCCCCGCCTCCCCCGCGCGCGCCCAGCAGACCTCCCTCGGCGGCCTGGGCCAGGTCGAATCCAACCAGCCGATGCTGCTGCAGGCCGACGAGATGATCTACGACAACCAGAACAACCGCGTCATCGCGCGGGGTAATGTCGAGATCTACTACGGCAGTTATACCCTGTTGGCCGACATGGTCACCTACGACCGCTCGGACAACACACTTGCCGCTGAAGGCAACGTCCGCATCAAGGAGCCGGACGGAGCTCTCATCAACGCCGACCGAATCACCCTGACCGATGACTTCCGCGACGGCTTCCTGCGGTCGCTGAAGATCGTAACTGTCGAGGACGCCCGCATCGCTGCCGAACGCGCCTATCGCGAGAAGGGTGAGACCACCGTCTTCGAGCGCGCCGCGTTCACGCCTTGTAAGCCCTGCGAGGAGAAGCCCGAGAAGCCGCCTACATGGCGAATCAAGGCCGAGAAGGTGATCCACAAGAAATCGGAAGCGTCGATTGAGTACAAGAACGCCGCTTTCGAACTGTTCGGCATGCCGATCGCCTGGCTGCCCTACTTCCGCCACGCCGACCCATCGGTCAAGCGCCGTTCGGGTTTCCTCATTCCGGGCATTGGCCATTCCAACGAACTCGGCACCACCGTCGAGGTCCCGTATTACTTCGCACTTGCGCCAAACTATGATTTCACTTTCAGCCCGATGTACACGGAAAAGCAGGGCGTTCTGCTCAAAGGTAACTGGCGCCACCGCACCGAAAACGGTCGCTACAACGTGGACCTGGCCGGGATTTTCCAGACCGACGACAACAAGCCAATCGGCCCCGGCAACGAGGAATTCCGCGGCAGCATCAAGTCGCGCGGCTTCTTCGATATCAATTCATGGTGGCACTGGGGCTGGGACGTAACGGCCGAGACCGACGACACGTTCCGCCGCTTTTACGATCTCGACAACATCCTCACGTCCGACCGCATTTCGGAGGTCTATCTTGAGGGACAGAAAGATCGCAACTATTTCGCTGCGCGGCTGTATCACTTTGGTGGCCTGCTCGCCATCGACACGTCAACGGCTGAATCGGTTGTCCACCCGATCGTCGATTACAGCTACTTCGCCAAGGACCCCATTGCCGGCGGCGAGTTCAACTTCACCACCAACTTCCTCAGCATGTCGCGCGACAATGGCACCGACACCACGCGGCTGATCGCCGAAGCCAAGTGGCGTCGCATGATGATTGACAGCCGCGGCCAGGTCTTCACGCCCTTCTGGCAACTGCGCGGCGACCTGTACCAGGTTTCCAACGTCGTCGATCCCGTCACCGGCGTACGAAGCGATACCGATCAGTTCGCACGCGGCCTTGCGGTGGGCGGCGCCGAATACCGCTACCCGTTTGTACGCCATGGCGCCCGCGCCTCCCACGTATTGGAGCCCGTCGCACAGAT
>JAYZVT010000209.1:0-3549 GCA_036155355.1 Pseudomonadota bacterium | reverse complement strand
GAGCCGGACAAGATCACCACCCTTGAGCGTGATCCCGAAACCGGCGTCTACCGGCCCTCGCGCGATTGAGTCTCTGCGCCCTCTGGCGTGCTTGACCGGGATTGCTCCCGGAGCTTAGGTTGCGCCCGCGCTGAAACTTGTCCAAATGGACCGCGGGCCGAGCCGCGCGCGGCGAAACGGGCGGGCTGCCGATGAGCAAGACGAAGTCCCCGGCCGCCTTGCGGCCCGATAGGTCCTTTCAGGACCTGATCCTGTCGCTGCAGCAGTTCTGGGCAGCCCAGGGCTGCGTGCTGCTCCAGCCCTACGATATGGAAGTAGGGGCGGGCACCTTTCACCCTGCCACCACCTTGCGCTCGCTAGGGCCAAAGCCGTGGAAGGCCGCCTATGTGCAGCCCTCGCGCCGGCCCAAGGATGGCCGCTATGGCGAGAATCCCAACCGGCTCCAGCACTACTACCAGTATCAGGTGATCCTGAAGCCGAGCCCGCCGGACCTGCAGGAACTGTATCTGCAAAGTCTCTATCGCATCGGCATCGATCCGAAAAACCACGACATCCGCTTCGTCGAGGATGACTGGGAAAGCCCGACGCTGGGCGCCTGGGGCCTCGGCTGGGAAGTGTGGTGCGACGGCATGGAGGTTTCGCAGTTCACCTATTTCCAGCAGGTGGGCGGCTTCGACTGCGATCCCGTTTCGGGTGAACTGACCTACGGGCTGGAGCGGCTGGCCATGTATGTGCAGGGCGTGGACCGGGTCTACGACCTCAATTTCAATGGCGCCTCGGGCAAGGACCGCATCACTTATGGCGACGTGTTCCTGCAAGCGGAACAGGAATATTCGCGCCACAACTTCGAGCATGCCGACACGGGCTTGCTGTTCACCCACTTCGCGAACGCCGAGAAGGAATGCCGCTCGCTTCTGGAAAAGGGCGATGAGGGCGAGCGCCACCTGATGGCGTTGCCTGCCTATGACCAGTGCATCAAGGCCTCGCATATTTTCAACCTGCTCGACGCCCGCGGCGTCATCTCCGTCACCGAGCGCCAGTCCTACATCCTGCGCGTGCGCGATCTCGCCAAGGCCTGCTGCACCGCCTGGCTGAAGACCGAGGCCGGGGGCGCGGCATGAACGCACCAAAGACATTGCTGCAGATGGCGGGCGCCGACCTGACTCCCTGCGCGATTTCCGGTTCGGCAATCGTCATCATCGACGCCCAGCGCGAATATGTGGACGGCAAGCTGCCGCTCACCGGAGTCGCGCCCGCATTGGACAAGATCGCGAAGCTGCTGACCCGAGCCCGCGCCGCCGGCGCACTTGTCATCCATATCGCGCATCAGGGCAAGGCGGGCGGCGCGTTCGATCCCGCCGGACCGGGCGGGGCCATCGCCGACGAGGCGGCGGCGGCGAAGGGCGAGGCCATAATCTCCAAGACCCTGCCAAATGCCTTCGCCGGAACGGACTTGCAGAAGGCGCTGGAGGAAAAGGGTGCGAAGCAGCTCATCCTGGCGGGCTTCATGACCCATATGTGCGTGTCGTCCACGGCCCGCGCCGCACTCGATCTTGGCTATCGCACCACGGTCGTTTCTGACGCCGCCGCGACGCGCGACCTGCCCGGACCTTCGGGCGGGGTCATCAAGGCGGATGCGTTGCACATGGCGGCACTGGCGGCGCTCGCCGACCGCTTTGCCATCGTCGCGCCTCTAGAGCGGATACCGGAATAGCCATGGCCGAACTCCTGCTCGAACTCTTCAGCGAGGAAATTCCGGCGCGCATGCAGCGCCAGGCCTCGGATGATCTGCTGCGGCTGGTGACTAATGGCCTTAAGGCCGCCGGTATCGAGGCGAAGGATGCCCGTGTCTTTGCAACGCCCCGTCGCCTCGCTCTGGTGATCGGTGATTTACCGAAACGCTCCCCCGACGTCACCGAGGAACGCAAGGGCCCCCGCGTCGGCGCGCCCGAGCAGGCAATACAGGGATTTTTGAAAGGCGCCGGGCTCAAGTCCATCAAGGACGCCGAGATCGTCAAGGACGAGAAGAAGGGCGATTTCTACGTCGCCCGCACTTCGCGCAGGGGCCGCGCTACGTCCGACGTCGTCGCGGAGGTGGTGCCCGACGTGGCCCGCAAGTTCCCCTGGCCCAAATCCATGCGCTGGGGTGCGGGCAAGCTGCGCTGGGTCCGCCCGCTGCATTCAATTCTCTGTTTGCTGGGCGGCAAGGTGGTCCGCTTCGAGGTGGACGGGATAAAGAGCGGCAATGCGACCTGCGGCCACCGCTTCATGGCGCCGAAGAGCTTCGCCGTGCGGGACTTCAAGGACTACGTAAAGAAGCTGAAGGCGGCCAAGGTCATCCTCGATCCGGCCGAGCGCCGTCAGGTGATCCTGGACGGCGCGCGCAAGGCGGCCAAGGCGAAGCGGCTGGAACTGGTCGAGGACGAAGCGCTTCTCGCCGAGAACGCCGGGCTGACCGAATGGCCGGTGCCGCTTATGGGGTCGTTCGACAAAAGCTTCCTCGACGTGCCGCCAGAGGTGCTGACCACCTCCATGAAGGCGCACCAGAAGTGCTTCTCCGTGCGCGATCCGAAGTCCGGAAAGCTGGCCGCCAATTTCATCCTCGTCGCCAATCTCGTGGCGAAGGACAAGGGCAAGGCCATCATCCAAGGCAACGGCCGCGTCATCCGCGCCCGCCTGTCGGACGCGAAATTCTTCTGGGATCAGGACCGCAAGGTGAAGCTGGAAAATCGTGTCCAGAAGCTCAAGGAGATCGTTTTCCACGAAAAGCTCGGCACCCAGTTCGAGCGGGTGGAACGCATCCGGCGTCTTGCCCGCGAATTGGCGCCCGTTGTCGGCGCTGACCCGGACAAGGCGGACCGTGCGGCGCTGCTCTGCAAGGCCGACCTCGTCACCGACATGGTCGGCGAGTTCCCCGAGCTGCAGGGATTGATGGGCCGCTACTACGCCCTCGACCAGAAGGAAGACCCGAAGGTCGCCGACGCGCTCGCCATGCACTACAAGCCGCAGGGTCCCAACGACGCCGTGCCCACCGATCCGGTTTCCATCGCTGTCGCGCTGGCCGACAAGCTCGACACCCTCGTCGGCTTCTGGGCCATCAACGAGAAGCCGACCGGCTCGAAGGATCCCTATGCGCTGAGACGGGCGGCGCTTGGCGTGATCCGGATTTTGCTGGAGAACAGGATTCGCCTATCAATTCTGATGGTTAGCGCACGACATGAAGTAGAGCGCTGGAGGTTATCGCGGCCCGATTATCAAGAGGCTGTCGACAATTTTATTCGTGCGTTCCCATCAAAGAACCTGCCAGAGCAAACCGAGTCGACCCTGCGTCAAATCGCAACGCGCCACAGACTAAGTGAACTCAAGAAGCTCGACGGATCCGAGTTGATATCCCTCATGCGGTTGGCTGTTGACCTCAGGGATTTTTTGCTTGAGCGTCTTGAGTATTCACTCAGAGATAAAGGAATTTCTGCCGACTATATAAGAGCGGCAAGCACATTAGTGGGCGAAGGCATCGACGGATCGAATGCAGTTGCGGATGACTTAGTG
>JAYZVT010000208.1:0-2870 GCA_036155355.1 Pseudomonadota bacterium | reverse complement strand
CGCCTTCTCCCGGATGGCCAGCGCACGCTGATGAAAGGGGATGGCTTCCTGGTAACGACCCTGCGAATACAGGACCACGGCGAGATTGTTGAGGGTATCCGCGACCCGCCAGTGTTCAGGGCCGAGTGCGGGTTCCTGTATCGCCAGCAGCCGCATGAGGGTCGCGGCCGCCTGTTCGTAGTGTCCCTGATATTCGTAGATGACGGCCAGGTTGTTCAGCGCGGCAAGAACGTCAGGATTGGATGTTTCGAGCGATTTTTCGCGGATGGACAGCACCCGTTCGTAGAGCGGCACCGCGTCGGCATAGCGCCCCTGGCGCTCATAGATGCTGGCCAGCAGGTACAGGACGGAAGCGGACCCCGTACGGTCCTTGCCCTGCAGCTTCTCCACGCGTGCGAGCAGGAGAAGAGCGTCTCGTTCGGCCTGTTCGTACTTGCCGGCTGTGAAATCACGCAGCGTGCGCTGATAGTGCTGGGTTATGGTCTCTTCGAGTGCAGCCGAGGGCCACGGCAGAAATACAAGTGCGCAGCACAGGCCAAAACAAGCGAGACGCAGCTTCCAGCGCATCACGTATGCATCCCGGTTCCGCCACGTCAGACCGATGCGTGGCGCAAGCCTATTCGATCCCCAGCAGCTCCACTTCGAAGACCAGCTTGGCATTCGGCGGAATTGTCGGAGGCACGCCGGTCTTTCCGTAGGCAAGCTCCGGCGGAATGACCAGCTTGCGTTTGCCGCCGACTTTCATGCCGACGAGGCCCTTTTCCCAGCCTTCGATCACCTTCCCCTCGCCAAGCTTGAAGGCGAATGGCTCACCGTCGGTATTGCTGTCAAACACGGTACCGTCGGTGAGCGTGCCGACATATTTCACCTTGAGCGTTTGACCGACCTTTGCGGCCGCACCTGTGCCGACCTGCAAATCGGTCCTTGTCAGCCCTTTCGGTGCGGGCGGCGCGACGGGTTTCTTTTCGGGAGCGGCGGCCGTCTGCTTCGGCGCGGGGGCGGTCGCGGGGCGCGCGGCGGGTGCGGTCTGCGGCGCCGTGGCGACAGGCGGCGGCGCCTCGGCGGGAGGGGGAACGTTGTCTGTCGTTACCCGGGCGCAGCCGGCAAGCAAGGTCAGGCCAAGAATGGCAGCGAATTTATACATCGACGTTCCCCCACGTTGCGCCACGCAGGCCCGCACAGGCCGGACCGGTCGATCCGGTTCAATAAAGCCAGTCGCTGTGAGGTCGAGATGATGGCCGCACCAAGCCGCTAGAGACCCCATCATAGCAAATCTGCATGGCGGTCAGCTATGAGGATCAATATGCGTGGCGGGCATGCTCACCGGCGGCTTGCGCCGCCGGTGAGAGAAGGCGTCAAAGGGAGGGAGGATTTTTCAGCCTTCTAACTGCGAGGCAGTCGTCTCAAAATACGATGCGCAATGTTTCATAAACAATCAGCGGGGGCGCATGGCAGCCCTGCAGATCTGCATGGCTGGGATGGTCAGAAGGACCACTCGCGCGCCTTGGCGAAGAGGAAATCGCGGAAAACCGACACTCGCTTCGACGCCTTGGCGCCCTCGGGATAGACGAAGAAGCTGTCGAAGGCGGGCAGGTCGGCGGCCCCCGACAACACCTGGTGCAGGTCTTCCTCGTCGCGGGCCATGTAGTCGGGGAGGATCGCAAGGCCGACGCCGCTGCGGCAAGCCTGCATCAGTCCGTAGAGGTTGTTGAGGCTGAGCACCGGCTTGCGCCGCTCGCCATTGGGCAGGCCCGCGGTCTCCAGCCAGTTGATGTCGCTGATCTGGGTGGGAACGGGTCCGCCGAAGGCGAGGACCCGGTGGCGGGCGAGGTCGGCGGGCGCCTGCGGCGTGCCGAAGCGTTTCAGGTAGCCGGTGGACGCATAGACGTGCAGATGCACCGTGAACAGGCGCCGCTGGATGAGTTCGCCCTGGGTGGGGGGCTTCAACCAGATGCCGACGTCGGCCTCGCGCATGGTCAGGTCAAGCTGGTCGTATTCGAGCAGCAATTCGACGCGTATGTCGGGGTAGAGATCAAGGAACTCCACCAGACGCGGCGCCAGCCATGTGGAGCCAAGCGCCACGGTGGTGGTGACGCGCAATTCGCCCGATGGCTTGTCCTTGGAATCCGCAAGCCGTGTCTCGGCCATCTGCAACCGGTTGAAAACGTCATGAGCGGTGCGGAAGAGCAACTCACCCTGCTCGGTGAGCACCAGCCCGCGCGCATGGCGGTGGAACAGGGGGACGTTCAATTCCTGCTCCAGCGCGCTGACCTGCCGGCTTACGGCGGACTGGCTCATGTTCAGCTTTTCGCCCGCATGGGTGAAGCTGCCCGCCTCGGCGGCGGCGTGGAAAATCCTGAGCTTGTCCCAATCCATCGGTGGTCCCGGCCGCGCTCCTACTCGGCGGCCTCCGATTTGCTTTCCAGGGCGGCGAGATACTTCTCGGCCTCCAGCGCCGCCATGCAGCCCAGGCCCGCGGCGGTCACCGCCTGGCGGTAAATATCGTCGGTGACGTCGCCGGCGGCGAATACGCCGGGGATCGCGGTGGCGGTTGAATCGGGCGCTGTCAGCAGGTAGTTGCCGCGCTTCATTTCGAGCTGGCCCGTGAACAGCTCGGTGGACGGGGCGTGTCCGATGGCGATGAATACACCGTCGCACTTGACCTCAGTCACCTTGCCGGTCTTGACGTTCTTCAACTTCGCGCCGGTGACGCCGGGCGGGTTCTCGGCGCCGGTGACTTCGTCAAGGACGGTGTCCCAGATCACTTCGATCTTGGCATTCCTGAACAACCGCTCCTGCAGGATTTTTTCCGCGCGGAAGGAATCGCGCCGGTGGACGACGCGCACGCGCGAGGCGAAGTTGGTCAGGAA
>JAYZVT010000207.1:0-8328 GCA_036155355.1 Pseudomonadota bacterium | reverse complement strand
CGGGGAGGCCCCTGGCGCGGTGACGGGCGGCGAATTCCGCAAGTCCTTCGTCGCGGAGATAGGACTCGAATTTCTGCCAGGTCTCGAAAGTGAGGAGATCGGGCGTGCCGTGAAAGACGACAATGGCAGTGCCGGGCACGGACAGACGGGTGCGGATGGCGGGGTCGTCGCCCTCGGTTCCGGTCAGGGCACGTTCGCGTCCGCCTTCAATGACGGAAAAGCGGGTGAACCAGGAGCGAACCAGCGGATAGCTGTCGCCCTTGAAGCGCTGTCCGTTCCGCAGCCTGATCTCCACCATGTCTCCGGCCGCGGGCATGAAGGCCGACGGCTCCAGCCAGAACTCGTGGGCCTTTGCCGGCGACGCAGACGAGACCGCAAGGAGAAGCGTCAGGGACAGGCAGGCAGCAATGCGGGATGGCAAGAATCGTCTCCATGGACGCGGGAGACCCGCACTATACGACCGGGGACGGCTCGGGCGTAAGATGGTCAAGCTGAATTGCGTGGCGGGAAAGGGATCGGGGCGATGAGGTGCATTCTGGCCATTTTGGCCGTCCTGCTGCTGGCGGCGGGATATCCCGGCGGGACTGCTGCCGCGCATGAACTGCGCCCGACCGTGGCGACGCTGGTGGTGGCGCCGGAAGGCCGCTACGAAATCGCAATGCAGGTCAATATCGAGGCGGCGCTGGCAGGAATCGGCGCGCTGCACAGGGATACCGACGACTCGCCCCAGGCAGGCACCTACAAGCAATTGCGTGCGCTGCGGCCAGAAGCCCTGGAACAGAAATTTCGCGCTTTCTTTCCGGAATGGGCAGAGCGTTTCACGCTGGACTTCGACGGAACGGTTGCGCGCCCGCAGCTTACCTTCGTGGGTATCGCGCCGCCCGAAGACGAGTCTCTTGCGCGCATCTCGCTGGTGCAGATGTCGGGCGAACTACCCGCGGGTGCGCAGGCGCTTCGCTGGACAACCAGGAAGGGATTCGGGAACAGCGTCATCCGGGTGAAACGGCCGAGCGACAGCGAGATGTCCAGCGCCTGGGTCAACGAGGGCGCGACGAGCGAGCCGATAGCGCTCGGCGGGGTGGTCGCGCCGCGAGGCACACTCGCCCTGCTCGGCGATTATATCTCGGCGGGGTTCGTTCACATTGTGCCCAAGGGGCTCGACCACATCCTGTTCGTTCTCGGCCTCTACCTGCTCAGCACCAGCTGGCGTCCCTTGCTGGTGCAAGTGACGTCATTCACTGTCGCCCATTCGATCACGCTGGCGCTCGGCATCTACGGCGTCGTGCGGCTGCCGCCGTCCATTGTGGAGCCGCTGATCGCGCTATCGATTGTCTATGTGGCGGTGGAGAATCTGGCGACGTCGAAGCTCAGTCCCTGGCGTCCGGCGGTTGTCTTCGCCTTCGGGTTGCTGCACGGTCTCGGCTTCGCCGGTGTGCTGGAAGAGATCGGCCTGCCGCGTTCCGATTTCATCACCGCCCTGGTCGGCTTCAATCTTGGCGTGGAACTGGGGCAGCTTGCAGTCATCGGTCTAGCCTGGCTGGCCGTGGGCGTGTGGTTCGGCCGGCGTCCCTGGTACCGCACTCGGGTGGTGATGCCCTGTTCAGCAGTCATTGCGGCGGTAGCGCTCTACTGGACGGTGGAGCGCATTTTCCTCACCTGACGGGCAATTTTCCGATCTGCAGACAAAAAATCCCGGAAAACCGGGATCGGGGCGCGATGGGCCGGGTGGCGGCGTTCATGATTAACGAACGCTAAAGCCGGTACACCATAGTCTCAAATCCGCCCCTGAGCGGGCCATGATTGCCCCTGAATTGCCCAAATTGGCCCCGTTTTCTGTTATATTACCGACACTCGGGTTCAGGGACGCGCCCACTCAGCAATTCAAGTGCCGGTTAACGGCCGGATGAGCAACGGGTACCGTGCGCGGGAAGGCGCAGCGGGTCGAGGGATCGAGGGAATGTTGCGACGTCTCGCAGCACTGTTCTGCATGACCACCGCTTTTGCCGGTGGGTACGGGCTGGGGCCCGCGCCCTCGGACAGCGACGTCACAGGTTCGGTGCAGATCGCTATTGCCGAGCCGCCGCCGCAGGTCTCCGTCCATTACAAGTTTACTCCGTCGGTGGTGGTCAAGGTGAGGCCGCCCGTTACACTGCCTCCGACCGCGACCGCCGATGCGCCACAGAAGCCCGCCATCGTCCCGAACGAACGGGAGAAAGTGGCCGAACCCGTTCGTCCCTTCCGTCCGGAGTTGCCTCCCGCCATGCCGCTCACGCGCAGCCGCACCCAGCTGGTGTCCTTCGCCTCCGCGCCCTTCCCCTATGACGGGGTGGTCCCGCGCACCCAGTCCCCGTTTCTCAACTTCAAGGACAGCGGCCGGGTCGGGCACAAGACCTTCAGCGGACGGATCTACTGGGCGGACAGCACCTACAGCGACAGCCGCGTGCTGTTGCATGTGCCTAAGGGATTCGACACGCACCGGCCGGGCGTGATGGTGCTGTTCTTCCACGGCCACGGCGCGACGCTCGAGCGCGACGTTCTGGCGCGCCAGCGCGTGCCCGAACAGATCACCGAGTCGGGCCTGAACGCTGTGCTGGTGGCGCCGCAATTCGCGGTGGATGCACGCGACTCCAGCGCCGGCAAGCTGTGGACGCCGCAGGGGCTGCGCAAATTCCTTGAAGAGACGGCAGACCAGTTGACGCAGATCCATGGCGATCCCTCGGCGCGGCGCATGTTCGCGAGCATGCCGGTGGTCATCGTCGGCTACAGTGGCGGCTATGTGCCGACCGCGGCGGCGCTGTCCAGCGGCGTCGCCACCAATCGCATACGCGGCGCGGTGCTCCTCGATGGTCTGTATGGAGAGATCGAAAAGTTTGCACGGTGGATTGAGCAGACGAAGAACGGCTTCTTCCTCAGTGCCTATACGAACTCAACCCGGCGCGGCAATGGCGAGCTGATGCGCATCCTGTCGGAGCGCAACGTCAAATACGCGACTGCCCTGAACGGCAGGGTGCGGCCCGGCTCGGTGACATTCGTGGAAGCCGAGTTCGGGCATCGGGATTATGTAACTCGCGCCTGGGCGGAGAATCCGATCAGCGATCTGCTGCGGCGCATGACCGGTATCGCGCCGCGCGCGCGCATCGACCTGTCGGCATCGCTCGATCTGCGCCTCGCCCGCTGACCTGCGACCTTGGCCGGGCTTGCCACGTGGCCGCTCGACTTCTAACTTGCGGCTTTCCCCCACCCGCAGGCGCCTGATTTTCCGGCAGAACGATGTGCGGCAGCAGATGGAAGGACGAACTGTGCTCAGACTCCCGCTTTTGACCTCGCTCACCCTGTTGTTCCTGTCGCTGCCGCTGACAGCCCTGCCGCCCGCCCTGGCGGACGCGCCTACCGCCGACAACACGGCGCGTTTCCTGGCGGGCATAAAGCCGGACGACGGATCGGTCATGGCGCCTTATGCCAAGGAGGGGGCATGGGCCCGTCATGCCAGGACCCTGGACCAGTCATGGGACCGGCTGGAGAAATCGCAGCTATCGCGCATTCGGGCATGGTCGAAGAAGTATCTGCCGGAGAGCCGCGACTTCATGCTCTACATGTTTTCCGGGCCCGATTTCCTCTACGCCGACGCATTCTATCCCAACGCGAAAACCTACGTGCTGGCGGGGCTGGAGCCGGTCGGACCGATACCCGACCTGACGAAGATGTCCGCCAACGGGCGCGCGGCGGCGCTGCAGGAGCTGAATTCCTCGATCTACACGGTGCTGCAATACAGCTTCTTTATCACCAAGGACATGAAGGCGAAGCTGCGCACGGGACAGCTCGTCGGCACCATACCTGTGCTCTACGTGTTCCTCGCCCGCGCCGGGAAGACGGTGGAGGACGTGACGCTCGTCAACCTGAACCCGGACGGCACGGTGACGCCGAGCGAGGGCGCGACGCCGAAGGGCAGTTCGTCGGGCGTGAAAATCGACTTTTCCGACGGCGGGCCACAGAAGAAGACCCTCTACTATTTCAGCACGGATCTGTCCGACGGTGGCCTCAAGGCGAGCGGCTATACGAAATTCTGCGACAGCCTTGGACCCGCGGACAGCCTCATCAAGAGCGCGTCCTACCTGCTCCATTCGGGCAACTTCTCAACCGCGCGGGACTACCTGCTGGCCAAGAGCGCGGCTCTTGTTCAGGACGATTCCGGGGTGCCGCTGCGTTATTTCGACCGCAAGAAGTGGCAGCTTCAACCCTTCGGCCGCTATGCCGGACCGATCTCGATTTTCGCCGGGCGCTACCAGAATGACATGGCGCAACTCTTCGCCAAGGGCAGGGCGACGGCGATCGACTTCGGCATCGGCTATCGCTGGCGCACGCACGAGACCAACGTGCTGCTGGCAAAGAACCTCGAACTCACCGCTGCCATGGCGGCGCAAGAGGCCGCAGCTAAAGCGGCTGCTGAAAAGGCTGCAGCGGAGAAGGTTGCAGCAGAGAGAGCCGCAGCGGAGAAAATAGCTGCCGAGAAGGCTGCCGCCGAGAAAGCTGCCGCCGAGAAGGCCGCGGCGGAGAAGGCTGCCACGGAGACACCCGCGGCGACGCCGGCTTCGGGCACGGCCGCGGAGCAAAAGCCGCAATAGCCTGCCGAGGCGCGAGGCGGCTTCCGGCGGAGCCGCACAGGGGTCTAGAATGCGCCTCCTCAGGGGGAAGCGCCGATGGACCAGTCAGCCATTCTCTCCGCAGCGAAGTATTTCGTCGTCGCCGGCTCCGGGTTCGGCGCGCTGCTTCTCGTCGCGGTGGCGGTCAGGACGGCGCTGAAGTGGCGTCTAGCGGTCACCATTGGCGCTGCCACAGGCGTGCTGATGAACCTGCAGGGCGATGGCCGGGACTGGCTGACCTTGCTGCGCGATACAGGTTTGGCGATGGTCGCGGGTCCCGCGGCCCTCGTAGCCGTGCTGGGCGTGATCTGGCTGATCGACAAGACGCGTTTCAAGCCCGAGCTTCACACCATACGGGTGCTGGCCAACCCGCATGTCTGGCAGGAGGAGTCGAAGCCTGTCGAGGGCGAGCCGGCCTATCTGCCGCTGCAGCGCATTGAACCGCTGACGCAACAGGACATCGTCCGGCGCTGGTTCGTCACCGTCGCCGCGGCGGTGGGAAGCGTGGTGTTCACGCTTTTCGCCGGCGGCGAATTCTGGACGCAGCTGTTCGGCAGGATCACCCCGCAAACGGTGGCGGGCGCAGCCTTTATCGTCGTCGTGGCGACCGTTCTGATCGGTCCGATACAGGAATTCATCCTCGACCGCTCCATAGGCGAGGACGGCGGGCGGAAGGACGCCTTCGCGGAGTCGCTGACGCGACTGCTGTCGCGCCGGTCGGCGCTCCGGCTGCTACTGGTGTTCGCGCTGGCGCTGGTGCTGCTGGAAATGCTCAGCGGAAATCTTCAGGACTCCATCGCCGCGGGTGCATCGCAGGGAACGCTGACGATCCTGCTAGCGAGCATCACTCCTGCCATCGTCAGCTACTACTGGTCCGCCGCCCTGCAGCTTGGAGTGCCGCGTCACGAGATCAGTCTGGTCACGTCGGCTTCAAGCACGACCAGTTGCGCGCTGGCTTCCTATGTGTTCGGCGTCGGCCTTTGCGTGTCACTGGGCCTGCAGGCCGGCGCCAATCCGCAGGACAAGAGCATACTGCTGGTGCCGCTGGCGCCTTTTGCCGGCATTTTCGTCGCCGCGCTCATGGGCTACATGACTGCCGGCATCTATGCGCGCTTCGGCGGCTGGGTGCTGGAGCGGATGACGGGATGGCCGGCGATGGGCGCGCTCGGGGTGGCGCTGCTGGCGGGGGCGGTGGTGCATTATCTCTTCTCCAGTCTGCTGGTCTTCGCCATCACCGGTCAGCCCTATTGGGATGGCTATCTGCACCTGACGCTTGGCGCGGTGGGGTGGCTGGTGGGGCTGATCGCCAGCGGCTTCCCGCGCATCGTCATGAACTACCCGCAAGTCACGCAAGGGACCGCCACTCCGGCGTTGGCGAAATCCAGCCGGGAATGACGAAAGCTCAAGGCTTGCGGCCTTCGCGCGGCTTGTAGCGGGGCAGCTGCCAGCCGCGCGCGATTGCCCCGGCCCGCAGGGCGAATCCCGCAGCGATGCCGGCAAGGGCGGCGGCGGGCGTCGGCGCGCCAAGCCCGATCGCCAGCAGGTAGGCAAGCGCGGCGGCGAGCGCGGCGGTCGCGTAGAGTTCCTGCTTCAGGATCAGCGGCGGCTCCTGACTGATGAGATCGCGGATCATGCCGCCAAAGGTGGCGGTCATGACGCCGAGCGCCGCTGCGATGAGGGGCCCGGCCCCGGCCGTCAGCGCGATATGGGCGCCAAGGACGCCATATGCGGCGAGGCCGACCGCGTCCATCCACAGCAGCGCAATATAGCGCCGCTGCAGCAGATGGGCGGTGAAATAGACGATGACTGCGATGGCAAGGCACACGGCCAGGTAGGTCTGGTCGGCGATCCAGAAGGCCTGGCGAGAGAGAAGCAGGTCGCGCAGCGTGCCGCCGCCGACCCCGGTTACCGTGGCAAGCAGGGCGAAGCCGATGAGGTCCATCTGCTTGCGGCTGGCGACCAGCGCGCCGGTGGCGGCGAAAACGGCAACGCCCAGCATGTCCATGAGGTAAATCGGCAGTGGCGGCATCGGCGTTCCCCGGTCTGGGCCTCGCTGTGGAGGCGACTGACGGGGTTATCCGCTGTTCCTGAGGCCCGCGGCAATACCGTTGATGGTGAGCTGGATGCCCCGGAACACCTTGGGGTCGTCGCTGCCCTTGGCGCGCAGCAGGCGCAGGAGTTCCACCTGAATGTGGTTGAGCGGGTCGAGATAGGGGAAACGGTTGTGGATGGAGCGGTCGAGCAGGGGGTTGCCCTGCAAGAGCCGCTCGTGGCCGGTGATGGCGAGGAGCGCGCGCACCGTGCCGCGCCATTCGCCGGCGATGCGGCCGAAGATATCCCGGCGCAGCTGCTCGTCTGGGACCAGGTCGGCATAGCGCCGGGCGATGGCAAGGCTGCTCTTGGCCAGCACCATGTCCATGTTGGAGAGCTGCGCGCGGAAGAACTGCCACTCGCGGTACATCTCCTGCAGTGTGGCGAGGCCGTCCTTGGGATGCGCTTCCAGCCACGCCTCGACGGCGCTGCCGAAGCCGAACCAGCCGGGCAGCATCAGCCGGCATTGCGACCAGCTGAACACCCAGGGGATGGCGCGCAGATCCTCGATGCGGCCCTTGGCCTTGCGCGAGGCGGGGCGCGAACCGATGTTGAGCGTGGCGATCTCGTCGATGACGGTGGAGGCGCGGAAGTAGTTCTCGAAGCCTTCGGTCTCGTAGACAAGGCCGCGATAGGCGCGGAAGGCCGACGCCGATAGCTCCTCCATGACTTCGGCATAGCCTTCGCCCGGCCGAACATCGCGGGGGCTCAACAGGGTGGCGTCCAGGGTGGCGGCGGCGAGGATTTCCAGGTTGCGGCGGCCGAGGAACGGGTTGGTGTATTTGGAGGAGATAATCTCGCCCTGCTCGGTGATGCGGATCTGGCCGTCCACCGCTCCGGCTGGCTGCGCGAGAATTGCGTCATAGCTCGGCCCGCCGCCGCGGCCCACGGTGCCGCCACGGCCATGGAACAGGCGCAGGCGCAGGCCATGCTTGCGGAAGAGGTCGATGAGGCTTGTCTCGGCCTTGTATATCTCCCAGCCCGAGGTGACGTAGCCGCCGTCCTTGTTGCTGTCGGAATAGCCGAGCATGACCTCTTGCACGCCGCCAAGGCTGTCCACCAGACGCCGGTATTCCGGCAAGGAGAAAAGCCGGTCCATGACCCCGGCGCAGTTGCGCAGGTCCCTGATGGTTTCGAACAGGGGCACGACATGGACCGCACTCGCGCCTTCGGCGGTGATGAGGCCTGCCTCCTTCAGCAGCACCGCCAGCTCGAGGATGTCGGACACGGCCTCGGTGTTGGAAATGATGGCGGTGGGGATACTGCGCGGGCCGGTGGTCCGGTGCGCCTCGGCGGCGGCACGGAAGATGGCCAGTTCCGAGCGCGTTTCCTCCGAATAGTCCCAGTTCGTCCGGATCAGGGGACGCGCGTTGGCCAGTTCCTTCACCAGCAGGGCGACGCGGTTCGCCTCGTCCATGCTGGCGTAGTCGCAGGCGGGATCGACGGCGGCGAAGAGCTCGGCGACAGTACGCCCGTGAACGGCGGAGTTCTGGCGCATGTCGAGGCTGGCGAGGTGGAAGCCGAAACAGTCCACCGCACGGATGAGATGGCGCAGCCGCCCCCGCGCCAGCACTTCGGAACCATGCTCGATCAGGGA